>DASPIO010000015.1:0-9667 GCA_035629155.1 Azospirillum sp.
GTGGCTGCAGGAGACCTACCGTTGCGAGGTGGTGACCTTCACCGCCGACCTCGGCCAGGGCGAGGAGCTGGAGCCGGCGCGCAAGAAGGCGGAGATGCTGGGCATCAAGCCCGAGAACATCTTCATCGACGACCTGCGCGAAGAGTTCGTGCGCGACTTCGTCTTCCCGATGTTCCGCGCCAACACCCTCTATGAGGGCACCTACCTGCTGGGCACCTCGATCGCCCGGCCGCTGATCGCCAAGCGCCAGATCGAGATCGCCAACATGGTGGGCGCCGACGCCGTGGCGCACGGCGCCACCGGCAAGGGCAACGACCAGGTGCGCTTCGAGCTGGGCTATTACGCGCTCCGCCCGGACATCAAGATCATCGCGCCGTGGCGCGAGTGGGACCTGAACAGCCGCACCCGCCTGATCGACTACGCCGAGAAGAACCAGATCCCCATCGCCAAGGACAAGCGCGGCGAGGCGCCCTATTCCACCGACGCCAACCTGCTGCACATCTCCTACGAGGGCAAGGCGCTGGAAGACCCGTGGGTCGAGCCGGACGAGGACATGTTCACCCGCTCCGTCAGTCCGGAGAAGGCGCCGAACACCCCGACCTACGTCGAGGTGGAGTTCAAGCGCGGTGACGCGGTGGCCATCGACGGCAAGCCGATGGGCCCGAAGGACCTGCTGACCGAGTTGAACCGCCTGGGCGGCGAGAACGGCATCGGCCGCCTCGATCTCGTGGAGAACCGCTATGTCGGCATGAAGTCGCGCGGCGTGTACGAGACGCCGGGCGGCACCATCCTGCTGGCCGCGCACCGCGCCATGGAGAGCATCACGCTCGACCGCGGGGCCGCGCACCTGAAGGACGAGCTGATGCCGCGCTATGCGGAGCTGATCTACTGTGGCTACTGGTGGAGCCCGGAGCGCCTGGCGCTGCAGAGCCTCATCGACCAGACGCAGGACGTGGTGAACGGCACGGTGCGCCTGAAGCTCTACAAGGGCAACGTCACGGTGGTGGGCCGCAAGTCGCCGAACTCGCTCTACCGCCTCGACTACGTGACCTTCGAGGAGGACAGCGTCTACAACCAGAAGGACGCGGAAGGCTTCATCAAGCTGAACGCGCTCCGCCTGCGCCTGGGCGCCATGGCCAAGGCGAACGTGAAGTAAGGATAAGCACCGTCACGGGTGCGTCGGTAAACGCGGTCCGGCATCGTCCGGGCCGCGTTTTTCGTTGGTGGGTGCCCGGCTACTCGTCCTCGGCCGGCCGCGTCAGGACGTACAGCGCCGCCGCCGCGCCGAGCAGCGCCATGGAGACCAGCAGGCCGGCGCCGTTCTCCTCCAGCATGGCGACCGCGAAGCCGGCGCCGCCGGCCACGTAGGCGACGGCGGCGAGGACCGGATTGAGCACGGGCGCGGCGCCGGTCAGCAGCCGGAGCGTGCGCGACGGGGCGGGGGGATGCGAATTGGCTGTGGTCATGACAACACCTTGCTGTGGCGGAAAGGCAAGGGCAGTCGCGGCGGGTAAACTCGGTCCGTCGTTTCTCCCGAACAGGATTCATATTTGCCCCTGCGCGGCTGGGGCCAATACCCCTGCCGCCGAATTTGTGCGGCGCAAAGGGCGTCGGTGAGGCGGCCGACCCACGCCGGGCGGCATAGGCGCGGCGGCCAAAGGTGCCGCCGCGCGCTGTTTAAGATCAGATCAATGATCTGATCTTAGTGACCCTCCTTCTCCGGCGGCAGGCCCACCGGCAGGCCGGCCTCTTTCCAGGCCTTGAAGCCACCCTGCAGGTGGCAGACCGGCGCCAGCCCCATGCGCTGCACCGTGTCGGTGGCGAGTGCCGAGCGCCACGCGCTGGCACAATAGAAGACGAAGCGCTTGCCCGACGCGAAGACCGGCTTGTGGTAGGGGCTGTCCGGGTCGACCCAGAATTCCAGCATGCCGCGCGGGGCGTGGAAGGCGCCGGGGATCATGCCGTCGCGATGCAGCTCGCGCACGTCGCGGATGTCGACGAACACCACGTCCGGGTCGCCGTGCAGCGTCAGCGCGTCCTGTGGCGTGATGGCCTGGATGCGCCCGTTGGCCTCGGCCAGCAAATCCTTGTATCCCATCGTCATCGGCATGTGGTCCTCCCACGGCGCATTCGGCGCCGCTCGGCTGTTGTATGATCGGGCGCCGCGTCCGGCGGCGTTGCGTCCGGGGCGGCCCGCCCTCATGTTTAGCAGGGCCCCTCAGGTTTAACAGGGCGATGCCTTGCCGGGGAGAGATGGGTGGAGTGATGGGCACGGAACTGGTCGTGGTACCCCCTGAACGTCTGGAGGAGGAGGAGCGCTTCGTGCGCGGGCGCTTCTGGGCGAAGCTGCGCGCCAACCTGCGCCGCCTGCCCTTCGTCGAGCACCTGCTGGCCGCCTTCTACTGCGCAACCGATCCGGCGACGCCGGCCGGCGCCAAGGCGATCCTGCTGGGGGCGCTGGCCTATTTCGTGCTGCCTTTCGACGGCGTGCCGGACTGGCTGCTGGTCGCCGGCTTCACAGACGACGCGGCGGTGCTGATGGCGGCGATCCAGGCCGTGCGCGTGAACCTGCGGCCCGAGCACTACGACAAGGCGCGCGCCGCGCTGGAAAAGGAGCGGGACGCCGCCGTCTGATCCTCAGCCGCGCCCCGCCGTGGCCTCGCGGTGGGCGATGTAGAGCGTCGAGGTGGCGATGACGCCGGCGCCCACCCAGCCCCAGGCGTCCATCACCTCGCCGTACAGCAGATAGGCGAGCAGCGCGGTGAACGGCAGCTTGGCGTAGTCGTAGGGCATCACCGCCGACGCCTCGGCCAGTTGGAAGGCGCGCGTCATGGCGACGTGGGCGCCGGTGAGGATGCCGCCCAGCACCGCCAGCCAAACCAGGGTCGCCGGGTCCGGCCAGCGCCAGACGAACAGCGCCGGAACCAGCGACATCGGCGTCAGCAGCAGCACCATGTAGGTGACCATGGCGGTCGACGTCTCCGACCGCGCCAGCGTGCGGACCTGCAGCGCGCTCAGCGCCGCGAAGATGCAACTGGCCAGCACCGCCAGCGCCGCGACCGACAGCGAATCGGCGCTCGGCCGCAAAATGATCAGCACCCCGGCGAAGCCGACCACCACCGCCAGCCAGCGGCGCAGCCGCACCACCTCGCCCAGGAGCAGCGCCGCCCCTATGGTGGTGAACAGCGGCGTGGTGAAGCTGAGCGCCGTGGCGTCGGCCAGCGGCATGTTCGCCACGCCCCAGAACCACGTCAGCATCGCGCACAGCCCGGTCGCCGCCCGCACCACGTACAGGCGCAGCCGGCCGGTGCGCAGCGCGCCGAACCCCGTTCGGGCGGAGATCCAGCCCAGCATGAACAGCAGGCTGAACAGGTTGCGGAAGAACACCACCTGGAACGGGTGCAGGGAGAGCGCCGCGTGCCGGATCAGCGTGTTTGCGGTGCCGAAGGCCATGGCGGCGAGCAGCATCCACACCGCGGCCTCGACCGGAGCCGACAGGGGAGTTCGGGAGGAGGGAAGGAGCACGGGCAGGGCGGCACGCTTCGGGCGGGGGGGACACTTTAGATCATCCGCCTCTGTCCGCCCAGAGGCTGGCCGTTCGCCCGCTTGCCGGGGCACACAGCCCTGCACCATCATCCGTGCATGCGGCAGCGGGAGAGGGACGGCATGGTGAAGCGTGGACGGAGCGGCGGCGCGACGGCGGCCCTGGCCGCGCTCATCCTGGTGTCCGGGGCGGCCGTCGCGGCGCCGGAAACCCCGCGTCGGTGGTCCGCGGATCTCAAGAACGCCCGCGTGGTCCTGGCGGTGGAGCGGCGAGGAAAGGGCGAAGCGCTGGTGCTGACCGTGACACCGCTGGCCGGTGCCCGGATCGAGCCACAGGCCGTACGCATCGACGCGCCCACGCTGGTGCGCCGCCACCTGAAGGGGCGCTTCCCCACCACGGTGCGCAGCGAGGGCAAGCCCGGCGCCGCCATCCGCGCCGCTCTGGCGCTCGACGCGCCGGGGACGGTGCGCCTGGGCGATCCGGACAGCAACGACGGCGCCCTGCGCGTGGAATACCGCGCCTGCGCCGGCGGGCCGAAATCCTGCACGGTGGAGCGCGTGGACATTCCGCTGCGCGCGGCGCCGTAGGGATGGGGAAATGTCGGGCTTTCGCCGCGCTCAACCCAACCTACGACGCTTCCGTAGGTTGGGTTGAGGCGTGAGCCGAAAACCCAACGTCAAGCACGCCGCGTCGTCACCCGCCGGCTTTCAGCGCCTCGATGCGCTGGCGGACGAAGGCGTGGTCGGGGTCCTTGGGGTCGAGCTGGGGCAGCAGGCGGCCCCACAGCTCCGCCGCCTCGGACTTGCGGCCCGTGTTGGCGGCGTCGAGGCCCAGGAGCCACAGCGCCTCGCGGTTGGCCGGCTCGGCGGCCAGCACGTCGCGCAGCGCGCCCACCGCCTCGGCCGGCATCTGCGCGCCGCCGGCCTGGGGGCCGCGGGCCAGCAGCGTGTCGGCGTAGACCAGCAGCACGTCGGGGCGCTTGGGCGCCTGATCCACCGCGCGCTTGGCCGCCTCCACCGCCTTGTCGTGCTCGCCCAGCACCGTGTAGGAGCGGGCGAGACGCTTCCAGCCCTCCACGTCGGTGGGGTTGTCGGCCATCTTGGCGGCCAGCGACTCGACCATGCCGCGCACCATGGCCTTCTGCTCGGCGTCCATCTCGCCGCTCTGGTCCTGCGCGGTCTCCGGCGGCAGCGGCGTCGGCATGATCTTGGCGGGGTCGAGGTTCAGGCGCTGCGCCGCCTCGGTGATGCGCGCCTGGATGGCCGGCAGCCAGGGGGCATCGGCCGGCGTCTCGGCCATCATCGCGCGCCAGCGGTCGAGCGCGCCCTGCACGTCGCCGGCCTGCTGGCGGGCGAGCGCCAGATAGAAGCGCGCGCGGGGGTCCTTCGGTTCCTTGGCCAGCACCGATTCGAAGGCCCTGCGGGCCTCCTCGGGCACGATGCCGTCGTTGGCGTTGGTCGTCATCTCGGCCCAGCCGGCGGTCAGCTCGGGATCGCCGGGGGTGACGTCCAGGCCGCGGCGGAACGCCTCGGCCGCCTGCTCGTACTTGCCGGCGCGGGCGTAGGTGCGGCCCAGCAGGTCCCAGCCGCGCACGTCCTTGGGGTCATCGGCGAGATGCTGCTTCAGCTTCTCCAGCGCGGCGGCGACCTGCGGCGGCGGGCCGCCGTGGCCGCGCTCGGCGTCCAGGTTGCGCGAGGCGAGCGGCATCGCCGGCACGTCGGGATGCCCCAGCGGCAGGTAGACGGCCAGCGCGCCGACCGGCAGGGCGACGGCGATGAGGGCGGCGACCACCCGCGCGGCGCGCGGGGCGGTGGCGGCCTGCGGCGTCTGGTCGGCGACGGCCAGCATGCGGCGGCCGATCTCGGCGCGGGCGGCGGCGGCCTGCGCTTCGGTGATCAGGCCGCGGGCCTGGTCGCGCACCAGCTCGGCGAGCTGGTCGCGGTAGACCTCCAGGTCGTAGGCGGCGCGGTCGGCGCTTGCCGCGGTGCGCGGCTTCAGCAGCGGCGGCACGATCAGCAGCACCACGGCGGCGGTCAGCGCCGCCGCGACGATCCAGAACAGCATCAGGCTCCGTCCTTGCCCAACAGGGCCTCCAGCCGCCGGCGCTCGTCGTCGGTCAGCGGCGCGGTGTCGGTGCCGCCGGGTCCCTGGCGGCGGCGCAGGTAGAGGGCGACGGCCACGGCGCCGCCGGCGAACAGCGCGAACGGCCCCACCCACAGCAGCAGCGTCGTCGCCTTGAATGGCGGCTTCAGCAGCACATAGTCGCCGTAGCGGTCGGTGACGTAGCCCAGCACCTGATCGTTCGAATCGCCGGCCTTGAGGCGCTCGCGCACGATGACGCGCAGGTCGCGGGCCAGCGGCGCGTTGGAATCGTCGATCGACTGGTTCTGGCAGACGAGGCAGCGCAGATCCTTGGAGATCTCGCGCGCCCGCTCCTCCATCTTCGGATCGGGCAGCACCTCTTCGGGCTGCACGGCGTTGGCCGGCCCGGCCGCGAGCAGCGCGGCCGTGGCCAGGGCGAGGATAAGCGCCTTCATCCCTTGCGAAGCTCCTTGACCAGCGGGAGGATGCGGTCCTGCACCACGTCCGGGGTCAGCGGGCCGACGTGCTTGTAGCGGATGCGACCCTGCCGGTCGATCAGGAAGGTCTCCGGCACGCCGTAGACGCCCCAGTCGATCGACACGCGGCCGTCGGCGTCGGCGCCGATGCTGGCGTACGGGTCGCCGTTGGTCTTCAGCCAGGCCAGCGCGTCGGCCGGCTTGTCCTTGTGGTTGATGGCGCGCACCGGCACGCCGGCCTCCCGCGCCAGACGGGTGATGATCGGGTGCTCCGCCTTGCACGGGATGCACCAGGAGGCGAAGACGTTGACCAGTTGCACGTCGCCCTTCAGGTCGGCGCTGGCCAGCCCCTTGTCGCGGCCGGGCAGCGGCGGCAGGGCGAACTCCGGCACCGGCTTGTCGATCAGCACCGACGGGATCTCCCGCGGGTCGCGCTGGAAGCCATAGTAGAAGGCCGCTCCGACAATGAAGAAGAGCAGCAGCGGCAGGATGTAGAACAGGCGGCGCATGGGAACTCGTCACTCCGCGGGCTGGACGGCGCCGGCCCGCGCGGCCCGCCGCTCGGGCGCGCCGACGCGGAAGCGCCGGTCGCTCAACGACACCAGACCACCCAGCATCATGCCGACGCCGCCGATCCAGATCCACGGCACCAGCGGGTGGTGGTAGAGGCGCACGGTCCACGCCCCCGCCTCGTTCGGGTCGCCCAGCGCCACGTAGACGTCGGAGACCCAGGTGGTGTGGATGGCGGCCTCCGTCGTCGTCATGCGCGTGACGGGGTAGAAGCGCCGCTCCGGCGACAGGCTGGCGATCACCGCGCCGTTCCGGCGCACGGTGAAGGCGCCCATGTCGCTGCGGAAATTGTCGATCTCCGACTGGCGCACGCCGTCGAAGGTGACGGCATAGCCGGCGACCTCCGCGGTCTCGCCCGGGCGCATGGCCTTGATGACCTCCGCCTGCCAGGCCGAGGTGCCGGTCATGCCCAGGATGGCGATGCCCATGGAGGCGTGCGCGATGGTCATGCCCCAGGCGCTGCGCGGCAGGTTGGCCGTGCGGACCCACGTGTCACGCAGCGGGATGCGGAACAGGCGCACGCGCTCCGCCAGTTCGACCAGGGAACCGACCAGCGCCCACACGCCCAGCGCCACGCCGACCAACGCCAGCCACGGCCCACCGGTCACCCACAGCGCCACGGCGGCGCTCGCCAGCGCGGCCAGCGCGGCGAACCACAGGCGGGTCAGGGCGCCGGGCAGGTCGCCGCGCTTCCAGGCCATCATGGGGCCGACGACCATCGCCGCGACCATCGGGATGGCCAGCGGGACGAAGGTGGCGTTGAAGAACGGCGGGCCCACCGACACCTTGCCAAGGTTCAGCACGTCGAGGAACAGCGGGTACAGCGTGCCGATGAACACCGTTGCCGTCGCCGTGGACAGCAGCAGGTTGTTCAGCACCAGCGTGCCCTCGCGGCTCACCGGGGCGAACAGGCCGCCGGCCTTCAGGTTGGGCGCGCGCACGCTGTAGAGCAGCAGCGAACCGCCGGTGGCGATGACCAGCAGCACCAGGATGAAGACGCCGCGCGCCGGGTCCACCGCGAAGGCGTGCACGGAGGTCAGGATGCCCGAGCGCACCAGGAAGGTGCCCATCAGCGACAGCGAGAAGGTGATGATCGCCAGCAGGATGGTCCAGGTCTTCAGCGCGTCGCGCTTCTCGACCACCACGGCCGAGTGCAGGAGCGCCGTGCCGGCCAGCCAGGGCATCAGCGAGGCGTTCTCGACCGGGTCCCAGTACCACCAGCCGCCCCAGCCCAGTTCGTAGTACGCCCACCACGATCCCATGGCGATGCCCATGGTCAGCGCCGACCACGCGGCCAGCGTCCACGGACGCACCCAGCGCGCCCAGGCCGGGTCGACACGCCCCTCGATCAGGGCCGCCACCGCGAAGGAGAAGGCCATCGAGAAGCCGACGTAGCCGGCGTAGAGGAACGGCGGGTGGAAGGCGAGGCCGGGGTCCTGGAGCAGCGGGTTGAGGTCGCGCCCGTCCAGCGGCGGCGGGATGACGCGGATGAAGGGATTGGAGGTGACCAGAACGAACAGCAGGAAGCCGACGCCGATCAGGCCCTGCACCGACAGCACGCGGGCCTTCAGCGTGGGCGGCAGGTTGCGGCCGAACAGGGCGACCGCCGCGCCGAAGACGGAGAGCATGACCACCCACAGGATCATCGACCCCTCGTGGTTGCCCCACACGCCGGAGATCTTGTAGAGCATCGGCTTCAGCGAGTGGCTGTTGCTGACCACGTTCTGCACGCTGAAGTCCGACACCGCGTGCGCCCAGGTGAGCGCGGCGTAGGCCAGCAGGACGAGCGCCATCTGGGCGTACGCGCACGGGCGCGCCACGGCCATCCAGGCGTCGTTGCGGGTGGCCGCACCCACCATCGGCAGGGTCGACTGGACGATCGCGACGAAAAGCGCCAGCACCAGCGCGTAATGGCCGAGTTCGGGGATCACGGCGCCCTCACTGCTTGACGGTCTTGGCGGTTTCCTTGAAGTGGTCGGCGCGCTTGAGCGCGTCGGTCACCTCCGGCGGCATGTAGTTCTCGTCGTGCTTGGCCAGCACCTCGCGGGCCAGGAACACGCCGTCGGGGCGCAGCTTGCCCTCGGCCACCACGCCCTGGCCCTCGCGGAACAGGTCGGGCAACTGGCCACGGTAGGCGACCTGCACGACGTTCACCGTGTCGGTCACGCGGAACTCGTAGCTGATGCCGTCGGGCAGGCGCTTGAAGCTGCCGTCCTCGACCAGCCCGCCCAGGCGGAAGTTGCGGTCGCCCACCGCCTTGCCCTGCGCCTGCTGCGTCTGCAGGTCGGTGGGGCTGAAGAAGAAGACGATGTTGTCCTGGAACGCGGTCATCGTCAGCGCGGTCGCCGTGCCGAGCCCCAACAGGGCCAGCAACAGCATATAAAGGCGGCGTTTTTTCCGTGTCATCCTTCACTCACTCCCGCGGCGGCCTCGTGCCCCGCGGCTTCCCGCCGCGCGCCGTCCTTCCGATTGCCGTTCTTCTGGTTGCGGCGCCGCGGGCCGCGGCTGCCCTCCAGCGCCTTCAGCGTGGCCTCGGTGGCGCGCAGCGACTTCAGCGTGGCGACCAGCAGGCCGACCAGCACCACCGCCGCCAGGGCGTAGGATGGCCAGATGTAGGCGGCATAGCCGCCCATTGCGAAAAACTCAGCCATGACGCTCAGCGGTCCGTTCCGGAAACTGCACCAAATGAAGTCGATCCATCTGCCGCATTAAAGGTGTCGCTTTCAAGGCATTCCTTATATTGCGGCACAGCATCGTCATAGTCCCTCACCCCTGCGCTTCACTGAGGCGCAGCGTCTGGATCTTGCGCTGGGCGATCTCGGCGCGCAGGCGCAGCAGGACGATGGTGAAGAAATAGAAGGTGAAGGCCACCGCCATCACCAGCAGCGGCGTCAGCATCGACGCGGCGATGCTCGGCCCGCCCATCTTGAGGACGCTGGACGGCTGGTGCAGCGTGTTCCACCAGTCGACCGAGAACTTGATGATCGGCACGTTG
>DASPIO010000016.1:0-3230 GCA_035629155.1 Azospirillum sp.
GTAATGGTCACCGTCGCCACGCAGGTCGGCGATCTCCACCGTCGCGTCGGGGATGCCTTCCTTGATCAGTTTCTCGATGACAGCGGCTTCCATCGCCATTGGTCTGTGCCCTCTCGTGCCAATCCACTCATGCCCCGCCCAGGCGGGCGCCGCAGCATAATTTAGCGCTGATATCCGATTTGTCACCGGGAGAGGGCAAAAGTTGGATGGGGAAACTCTTCCGGAGAGAGGACGGCGTCGGGTTTTCGCTGCGCTCAACCCAACCCACGTTGGAAGCGTGGGTTGGGTTGAGGCGCCAGCCGAAAACCCGGCAGGTGCTCTTACTCCGCCGCGGCCATGTAGCCCGGCAGCCAGCCCTCGTTGGCCTTGCGCAGCCGCTCGATGCTGATCATCTCGCCGCCGCGGCCGGAGAGCGCGGTGCCCTCCGTGCGGCCGAGCACGCTGAGCGGGACGCCCGCCGCCTTGGCGCGCGCCTCGACCTTCGCCGCCACGTCCGGACGGACGGCCAGCACGTAGCGGCCCTGGTCCTCGCCGAACAGCATCTTGGCGTGCTGGCCGTCGAACCCGGTGAGGTGGGCGCCGACGCCGCCGGCCATCGCCATCTCGGCGATCGCGACCAGCAGGCCGCCGTCCGACACGTCGTGGCTGGACACCACCAGCCCGTCCAGGATCAGGCCGCGCACGAAGTCGCCGTTGCGCTTCTCCACGGCCAGGTCCACCGGCGGCGGCGGGCCGTCCTCGATGCCGAGGATCTCGCGCAGGAACAGCGACTGGCCGATGTGGCCCGTCGTCTCGCCCACCGCCAGGATGACGTCGCCCTCGTTCCGGAAGGCCACGCCCACCGCCAGCATGGCGTCGGGCAGGATGCCGACGCCGCCGATGGCCGGGGTCGGCAGGATGGCCTCGCCGTTCGTCTCGTTGTAGAGCGATACGTTGCCGGACACGACCGGGAAGTCGAGCGCCGTGCACGCCTCGGTCATGCCCTGGATGGCGCCGACGAACTGGCCCATGATCCGCGGCTTCTCGGGGTTGCCGAAGTTCATGTTGTCGGTGATCGCCAGCGGCTTGGCGCCGACGGCGGTCAGGTTGCGCCACGCCTCGGCCACCGCCTGGGCGCCGCCGCGCACGGGATCGGCGAGGCAGTAGCGCGGCGTGCAGTCGGTGGTGATCGCCACCGCCTTCGTCTGGCCCGGAACGCGGACCACGGCCGCGTCGGCCTGACCGGACATGAAGCGGGTGTCGCCGCCCACGAGGCTGTCGTACTGCTCCCAGATCCAGCGCTTGGAGGCGAGGTCGGGGCAGGCGACGAGCTTTTCCAGCGTCTCGCCCAGCGGCAGGGTCCAGGTGTCCCACACGCTGTCCGGCACCTCGTCGCGGGCCGGCGTCGGCTCCCACGGGCGCTCGTAGACGGGCGACGCGTTGGAGACCGGGGCGATCGGCATGTCGCACCAAGTCTTGCCGTGCATCTTGATGACCAGACGGCCGGTGTCGGTCAGGTGGCCGATCACCGCGAAGTCCAGCTCCCACTTCTCGAAGATGGCGCGCGCCTGCGCCTCGCTGCCCGGCTTGAGGATGATCAGCATGCGCTCCTGGCTTTCGGAGAGCATGATCTCGTACGGGGTCATCCCCTCCTCGCGCATCGGCACGTCGTCGAGCACCAGCTCGATGCCCAGCCCGCCCTTGCCGGCCATCTCGACCGAGGAGGAGGTGAGGCCGGCGGCCCCCATGTCCTGGATGGCGACGATGGTGTCGGTCGCCATCAGCTCCAGGCAGGCCTCGATCAGCAGCTTCTCGGTGAACGGGTCGCCGACCTGCACGGTCGGGCGCTTCTCCTCCGAATCCTCGCTGAACTCGGCCGAGGCCATGGTGGCGCCGTGGATGCCGTCGCGCCCGGTCTTGGAGCCGACGTAGACCACCGGGTTGCCGACGCCCGCCGCCGCCGAATAGAAGATGCGGTCGGCCTTGGCCACGCCCACGGTCATCGCGTTGACCAGGATGTTGCCGTTGTAGGCGGCGTGGAAGTTGGTCTCGCCGCCCACCGTGGGCACGCCCACGCAGTTGCCGTAGCCGCCGATGCCGGCCACGACGCCGGACACCAGATGCCGGGTCTTCGGATGGTCGGGCGCGCCGAAGCGCAGCGCGTTCATGTTGGCGATGGGCCGGGCGCCCATGGTGAACACGTCGCGCAGGATGCCGCCGACGCCGGTCGCGGCACCCTGGTAGGGCTCGATGAACGACGGGTGGTTGTGGCTTTCCATCTTGAAGATGACGGCGTCGCCGTCGCCGATGTCGACCACGCCGGCGTTCTCGCCAGGGCCGCAGATGACCTGCGGGCCCTTGGTCGGCAGCTTCATCAGCCAGACCTTCGACGACTTGTACGAGCAGTGCTCCGACCACATGACCGAGACGATGCCCAGCTCGGTGAAGGTCGGCTCGCGGCCCAGCAGCTCAAGGATGAGCTTGTATTCGTCGGCGGTCACGCCGTAGGTGGCGGCGAGTTCCGCGGTAACCTTGGGTTCATTGTTCTTGGCGGGTTCGCTCACGACAGGGCCTCCACCAGACCGTCGAACAGGGGCTTGCCGTCGGTGTTGCCGTGCAGGGCGCACACCGCGTCTTCCGGGTGCGGCATCATGCCGAGCACCGTCTTCGTCTCGTTGAAGATGCCGGCGATGGCGTTGACGGAGCCGTTGGGGTTGTGCGCCGGGTCGGCCTGACCCAGGTCGCCGACGTAGCGGAAGGCCACGCGGCCCTCCCCCTCCAGGCGCTTCACCGTCTCCGCGTCGGCCCAGTAGTTGCCGTCGTGGTGGGCGACCGGGTAGCGGACGATCTGCCCGGTGCGGTACTTGGCGGTGAAGGGGCTGTCGGTGTTCTCCACCCGCATGGTCACGGTGCGGCAGATGAACTTCAGCCCGGCGTTGCGCATCAGGGCGCCCGGCAACAGCCCGGCCTCCGTGATGATCTGGAAGCCGTTGCAGATGCCCAGCACCCGCACGCCCTTCCCGGCGCGGGCCTTGACCTCGCGCATGATCGGCGAGTGCGCGGCCATGGCGCCGGAGCGCAGGTAGTCGCCGTAGGAGAAGCCGCCCGGAACGACGATCAGGTCGACGTCGGGCAGTTCGGTGTCGCGGTGCCAAACCTCGTACGGCTTGGTCCCGGAGGCGGCTTCCAGCGCGGCGACGGCGTCGCGTTCGCGGTTGGAGCCGGGGAAGACGATGACGGCAGCCTTCATG
>DASPIO010000017.1:0-64235 GCA_035629155.1 Azospirillum sp.
CGCCTTCAGGCGGTCGTACTGCTCCAGGTACGGCTTGGTCGGCGCCAGATCGCCGGTGCGGGGGGAGTGGGTGACCGTCATCTCACGCCGCCTCGTTCACGCCGAATTCCTTGTAGCCGTTCTTCTCCAGCTCCAGGGCCAGCTCCTTGCCGCCCGAACGCTGGATCTTGCCGTGCGCCAGCACGTGCACGTGGTCCGGCACGATGTAGTCGAGCAGGCGCTGGTAGTGGGTGATGACCAGCATGGAGCGGTCCGGCCCGCGCAGCGCGTTGACGCCGTCGGCGACGATCTTCAGCGCGTCGATGTCGAGGCCGGAGTCCGTCTCGTCGAGAATGGCGAACTTCGGCTCCAGCACGGCCATCTGCAGCGTCTCGTTGCGCTTCTTCTCACCGCCGGAGAAGCCGACGTTGACCGCGCGCTTCAGCATCTCGTCCGTCATGCCAAGCTGCTTGGTCTTGGTGCGCAGCAGCTTCAGGAACTGCATGGCGTCCAATTCGCCCTCGCCGCGGTGGCGGCGCATGGCGTTGATGGCGGACTTCAGGAAGGTGGTGTTGGCCACGCCGGGAATTTCCACGGGATACTGGAAGGCCAGGAACACGCCCTCGGCCGCCCGTTCCTCCGGCTCCAGCGCCAGCAGATCCTTGCCGTAGTAGGTGACGGAGCCTTTGGTGACCTCGTACCCGTCGCGGCCCGCCAGCACGTAGCTCAGCGTGCTCTTGCCCGACCCGTTCGGGCCCATGATGGCGTGCACCTCGCCCGGCCGGATCGTCAGGTCGATGCCCTTGAGGATCTCCTTGCCGTCCACGTTGGCGTGCAGGTTCTTGATTTCGATCATTGGTCTTCTTCCTTTGGCCGTCTTGGGCTTCGGCCGTCTCGGGCGGTCAGGCAACAGGGTGTTCGGGGAGCCAGTCGGCGTCCAGGATCTGCGTCTTGAGGTCCCACGGGCAGGCGGCGGGCAGGCTGTCGTCGGGCCGGTCGATGTCGACCTCCGCCTGTCTGCGCGCGTCGGTCCAGCATCTGGCGAGAGCCTCGCCGGGATAGTGCTTCAGACTGGGGCTTTCCTCGATGCGGCGCGCGATGCCGGCGCGCTGCTTGGCGATGGACAGCTTCCAGCCGCGCCGGGGGGTGGCGTCGGGCGACCACGCGAGCTTGGCGAGGTGGAGCAGCAGCTCTTCCAGACGGCTTTCGATTTCCCGCTTGTCGCTGCGCCCCATGCCTTCGATTTCCTCCGCGACGTTTTCCCAATCCACATCGACGTTGATGCGTTCCGCCGCGGCCCGGCGCAGGCGCGCGGCCTGCTCCTGGGTCCAGGCGTAGAAATCGCTGTCGTAGAGGCGGTCGCTCATGGCGTTTACCCCACGCTTCCCTCAAGGCTGATGCCCACCAGTTTCTGCGCCTCGACGGCGAACTCCATGGGCAGTTCCTTCAGGACTTCCTTGCAGAAGCCGTTGACGATCAGCGACACGGCGTCCTCTTCCGCCAAGCCGCGCTGGCGGCAGTAGAAGAGTTGGTCCTCGCTGATCTTGGCCGTCGTCGCCTCGTGCTCGACGCGGGCGGAGCGGTTGCGGCTCTCGATGTAGGGCACGGTGTGCGCCCCGCACTTGTCGCCGATCAGCAGGCTGTCGCACTGCGTGTGGTTGCGCGCCCCTTCCGCCTTGGGCAGGATCTTCACCAGCCCGCGGTAGGTCTGCTGCGCCTTGCCGGCCGAGATGCCCTTCGACACGATGGTCGAGCGGGTGTTCCGGCCGATGTGGATCATCTTGGTGCCGGTGTCGGCCTGCTGGCGGTTGTTGGTGATGGCGACCGAATAGAACTCGCCCACCGAATTGTCGCCCTGCAGGATGCAGCTCGGGTACTTCCACGTGATGGCCGAGCCGGTCTCCACCTGCGTCCAGGAGATCTTCGAGTTGACGCCCCGGCAGGCACCGCGCTTGGTCACGAAGTTGTAGATGCCGCCCACACCGTTCTCGTCGCCCGGGTACCAGTTCTGGACGGTCGAGTACTTGATGACCGCGTTGTCGAGCGCCACCAGCTCGACCACGGCGGCGTGCAACTGGTTCTCGTCGCGCTGCGGGGCGGTGCAGCCTTCCAGGTAGGAGACGTGGGAACCGGCATCGGCGATGATCAGCGTGCGCTCGAACTGGCCGGTGTTGGCCTGGTTGATGCGGAAGTAGGTCGACAGCTCCATCGGGCAGCGCACGCCCGGCGGGATATAGACGAACGAGCCGTCGGTGAACACCGCCGAGTTGAGCGTTGCGAAGAAGTTGTCGGTGTAGGGCACGACGGACCCCAGGTACTTCCTCACCAGCTCCGGATGCTCGCGCACCGCTTCGGAGATGGAGCAGAAGATGATGCCCATCTCCTCCAGCTTGGCCTTGTAGGTGGTCGCCACCGACACGCTGTCGAACACGGCGTCCACCGCCACCGCCGGGGTCTGCCCCTCTGTGCCCTCGACGCCGGCCAGGATCGCCTGCTCCTTCAGCGGGATGCCCAGCTTCTCATAGGTCTTCAGCAGTTCGGGATCGACCTCGTCCAGGGACTTCGGCTTGTTCTTCATCTTGGGCGCGGCGTAGTAGTGCGCGTCCTGGTAGTCGATGGGGCCGTAGTTCAGCGCCGGCCAGTGCGGCTCCTCCATGGACTGCCATGCGCGGAAGGCGCGCAGGCGCCATTCCAGGAGCCACTCCGGCTCCTCCTTCTTGGCGGAGATGAAGCGGACGATGTCCTCGTTCAGGCCCTTCGGCGCCAGATCCGACTCGATGTCGGTGGCGAAGCCGTACTTGTACTTCTGCTCCGTGACGGCGCGGACCTGTTCGACGGTTTCCGACGTGCCAGCCATGGTGTGCGAACTCCTGAAAAGAAAAGCGTTTCGTCCGAGATTCCTGGAGGCGAGATTCCTGGAGGCGAGATGCCTGGAAGCGGGGTGCCGTTCAGCCGGCCCGTGCGGCTGTGCGTGTCGCGGCTGGTTCGCCGGGTGGCGGCGTCCACGCCGGCATCATCATGTCGGCGAGCGTGACCTGCTCCAGCGCGCCGCGGATGGCCGCGTTGATCTTTTCCCAGCCGCCGCGCATCGGGCACAGGCTCTCCACCCCGCACTCCTCGCCCGCCCCCTCGACGCAGGCGGTGAGCGCGATGGGGCCGTCGAGCGCCACGACGATGTCGGCGATGGTGATGTCGGTGGCGGGGCGGGTCAGGGCGTAGCCGCCGGCGGCACCCCGGTGCGAGGTCATCAGCCCGGCCGGGGTAAGGCTCTTCATCAGCTTGGCGACGGTCGGCGCGGGCACACCGGTGCGGTCGGCCAGTTGCGCCACGGTGTGAACCGTGCCGACGCGGCGCGCCATCTCGCTCATCACCACGATGGCGTAATCGGTGAGCTTGCTGAGCCGGATCATGCCCGCCCTCAATCAGGACCAATACGGTACTGATTAGGTGGGACATTGGTGGGATTTGTCAAGCAAAAGGCGCGAGCCGGAATATCCCTCGAAACTGCTCGGCCATCAAGGGGCAGTTTTGCCCGGCGCAGGCCCTCCCAACGACCCGGCGACGATGGCGGCGGAGACAGGCAGGGCGGCGGTCAGCAGCGCGTCGCGGTACTGGTCCACGGCGCGCCCGGCGGCCTCGGCCAGGGCGGCGTGCTCCTCCGCTTCCCACAGCTTGACCACCGCCAACTCGACGCCGAGGCCGGCGGCGAAGGCGACGGCGCCGATGGCCGGCCCGGCGATCAGCGGGGCGGCTTCCAGCATGGCGGCGGGCGCCGTGGCCAGCAGCGCCGGTTCGGCGGCGAGGCCGGCGCCGCGCCGCACGGCCTGCCGGCCGGCCAGCACCAGCGCTTCCTCCTCCGCCATCCAGCCCACGCCGGTGATCGGGTCGGGGAGGGGAGTGTCCGGACGCAACGGGCCGGGCGTCGGCAACTCCAGCGCGTCGGCTTCGGACACCACCGCGGGCCCGGTCGCCTTGCCGGGCGGCAGGGCGCGTTGCGCGGCCAGCCCGTCGAAGGCGGCGCGGCGGTCGTCGACGAAGGCCGCACGCCGTGCCGCCACGTCCGCGCCGATGTCGACCACCGCCTTGGCGAACTGCTCGCGCAACGCGTCGGGGTTAAGCACGATGTCGCGGAACCGCTCGGCCACGAAGGCGCGCGCGGCCTCCACCGGGTCGGCGCCGGTGACGGCGCCGCTGAGCGCGGTGAAGGTCAGGCGGTAGGTGGTGAAGAAGGAAAAACGCCATGCGATGAAGGCCGGGATCTCCGCCCGCATCGCCGCCACGGCCTGGTCCACCGCGGCGCGCACGCGCGCCTCGCCGGCGGCGCGGGCGGCCTCGGCGGCCTCCACGCGGGCGGTACGGGTGGCGGTGGCGTAGCTTTCCCAGTCGGCGCGAGCCAGCAGCACCGCCGGCACCGGGTCGGCGGCGGTGCTGCGCGCCACGGCCACCACGTTCGTGTGCGGAGCGTCCGTGTGCACGGCCAACACGTCCGCGCGCGGCCGCTCGCGCGGACCCTTGCTGGCGATGACGTTGGTGGCGGCCATACCGGCCGCCGCCGCGACGGCAACGGCCACGACCACCAAAAGCCCGACCGGACCTGAGTTCTTCCCTGCCGCCATCGCCGTACCAGCCGCTCCCGTTGTGGGCGGGTCACGCACCCGCCGCCCTTGCCGCGGCACGATAGTGCAACGGGACGTGCTCCGAAAGGGTGTTCGGCGTCGCCCGTGCTCGCCGTCCGGGCAAAGAAACGGCGGCTCCGCCAGGGGTGCGGAGCCGCCAAGGGATGGACCACCCAACCTCGGGGGCATCAACCGGTCACGAGGAGCGGTTGATCTCGTCGCGCGCGGCGTTCTGGACGTCGGAGGTGGCTTCCGTGACGTGCTCGCGGGCGGCCTCGGCGGCGGCACGGGCGGCGCGGGTGCCGCGCTCAACGGCGTCCTGCGCCAGTTCCTTGGCGCGGTCGGTCATCTGGTCGGCGTAGTCGCCCACCCAGCGGTTCTCGTAGCGGGTCGAGGGGATGCCGGCGCCGATGGCGGCCCCCAGCGCCACGCCCATCACGCCGGCCACCAGCGGGTGGTCCTCCACCATGTCCCAGAAACCGTGCGTGGCGCGGCTCATCATGCCGGGGCCGGAGGAGCGGGCGGGGGTGGTGGAACGGCCGCCGCCCTCGTTGCTGCGGGCCATGCCGCGGGCTCCTTCGTAGGCGCTGCTGTAGGCGTCGCTGGCGCGGTCGGTCATGCCGCCCACGGCGCCGCTGGCGGCGTCGTAGGCGTCACCCGCGGCGTGGCGGACGCGGTCGGTGGCGCTGTAGAAGGTGTCGCGGGCGTAGCGCGCGGCCGAGCCGGCGCGGTCGGTCATGCCGTGGACGTAGCGGTTGTCGGCGATGCGGTGGTCGTAGCCGGTGCGCGACAGCAGCATCCAGCCGATGCCCAGGCCGATCATGGCCATCGGCACCGGGTTGCTGCGGACCATGTCGCCCATCGACGAGGCGCCGCTGCTGAGCCTGTGCGTCATGCTGCTGTCATGCTGCCGGCCGTCACCCGTCCGGGTGTCGCGGCTGCGGTCGTTGCCCATCCGGTTCACGGTGCGGTTCATGGTCTGCTCCATCAAATGGCGGGGGGCGAGGCGGCGCTTGAGGGTGTCCAGCGTGTCGGTGATCCGCGCTTGGCTGGCGCGGATGTCGCGCTGCATCCCGTCGAGGTCGCGCTCGTCGCCGGCATTGCTTGGCTTTTCGGTCATCGTTCGACCATCAGCGGCTCAACTGGGATTGCGCCCAGCGTTTGTCCTCTCGCAGCGTTTCCAGCGTGCGTTCGGGTTGCAGGTTGCGCGGCTTCAGGCGGCTGCGGCCCATCAGCAACAGCACCACGCCGATGGCGGTCACCACGCCCCCGACGATGAGCGCCGCCAGCCACGGCGCCACCACCTCCGCCAGCGCCAGCGTTGCCGCCGCCAGCAGGAAGATGGCGCCGAGAAAGGCGACCAGCCCGCCGGCCGCGATGAAGGCGGCGCCGCCCGCCGCCTCGCCGGCCTTGGCGGTCAGTTCGGTCCTGGCCAGCTCGATCTCGGTGCGGATCAGGGTGGCGGTTTCGCGGAACAGGTCCGCGAACAGCCCGGCGATCGGCCGCTCCTGCCGCGGATCATAGCCGTGGCCACGATAGTCTTCGGCGGCGCTCATGGCATCGTCTCCTGCGGCTTGCCGCCGGTGGCCGGCGTGGAGGTCAGCGTTTCGTCGGGGACGTTGACGGCCTTGGTGACGCCGGGGTGCGCGGTGTCGGGCTTGCCGGCGCTCGTGCCGGTGCCGGTCCTGATCGGTTCGGGTGAGCCGCCGGCCATCAGTTCGGCCGCGTCGCGCGTGCCGGTCGCCGTGGTGGCCGACGCGGCACCCGCGCTGCCGCCGGCGCCCACGCCGCCCATACCGGTGGCGCCCATACCGGTCGCGCCCGGTCCCGAGGTGCCGCCGGTCCCCGAGGTGCCGCCGATGCCGGAGGCCCCACCCGCACCCGATCCGCCCGCCGTGCCGGAGGTCGGCGACGGCGTCGCCCGCGCCCGTCCGCGAGCGACGCCGGCACCGGCACCGCCGGTCGAGCGCGCACCGGCCGGGTAGGAGCCGCCGATGGTCGAGTGTTCCTGGCTGAAATCATAGGAGGTGGCGGTGCCGGCCGCGCGCTGGCGGGCCATCATCTGGCCGTGGCGCTGGCGGTCGCCGGAACTCTTGATGAAGCGGGCGAACAGAAAGCCGAGCGCGAAGGCGCCGCCGATGAACACCTCCGGCTGGCGGCGGGCGAAGCCCTCCACCCGCGCCACCATATCGTCGACGGTGGAGTGGCGCAGCATGTCCGCTATGTCGTCGATGCGCTGCGCCGCCTGATCGGCGTAGCGGGCGGCGGCGGTGCCGTTGTTCTCGTCGTTGAGCTGTCGGGCAGCGGCGTGCAGCGCCTGTGCGACGCCGCCGAGCTGGTCGGCGGCGCGGTGCGTCTGCTGCTCCAGCAGGGAACGGATGCGATGCTGGGCGACGCCCACCTGCTCGTTCATCTTTTCGCGGCCGGCTTCGAGGGCGTCGCGGCCGCTCTGCGCCGCCTGACGGCCGAGGTTCTGGGCTTCGTCCTGCGCGCGGCCCACAGGCTCGCTCCCCATGCGGTTCGGCTGGCCCTGGTCCGACGTGTCGCGCGTTGCCATGGATTGTTCCTCCTCAGAGATCTCGTTCGTGACCGGCAAGACGCGTCGGCTCGCGCGTCGACGCGGAAACTCGCTCTCATAAACAAAGGGGAGGGGGGCGGGTTCCGAGGGATACCCGCCGGATGGTTGAATCGCGTTCCGCGAGTGCGGCCCGCCACGGGAACGTGGGCTTTGGTAAATGAAATGCGAATTTTTGACGTGCTCAGCCGCTTGTGCTAAACCTATACGCGAACGGGGAGGGGTGGACCATGAGCGGCATCTTCTCGATTCTGGGGGACTCGCAGGCCGGCATGTTCCGCATGCGCCAGGCGGGCAAGGCCTTTGAAAAGGCTAACGAGGCGCTGTTCCAGAAGACCGACGACAAGTACCGCAAGGACCTCGGCCCGGCGTCGCTGGCCGACAAGGCGGAGGCCGAGCAGATGAAGTCGCGCCTCGCCGCCGAGCGGCTGCGCGACGCGCATTCCGCCATGGCCGCCATGGAGGAGGCCCAGCGCATCAACAATCCGAAGGCCGCCGCCGAGGAGCGCCTGCGGAAGGCGGAGCGGCGCATCCAGGAACTGCGGCAGGAAGCCCGGCTCGCCGCCGCGCGCGGCGACCGGGAGAAGCTGGCCCAGTTGGCCCGCGAAGCCACTCAACTGGCCCGCGAGGCCGGCAAGGCGGCCAAGGAGTTCTCGTTGGGCGTGACGGCCGCCGCGGCGGCCGGCAAGGGGGCGACGACCGGCAACGCGATCGAGATCACCCGCGAGACCACCGTCACCACCGTGACCATCGCCACGGTCGAGACGAGCGTCGAACTGCGCGTGGGGTTGGGGAGCGGCGAGGCCAGTCAGGCGGTCGCGGCCGACTCGGCGGCGGTTCCCGCCGCGCCCGCCGAAACGCTTCCCGCTCCGTCACCGTCGGCCGGCGCTGCGGGCGCGCCGGCCGACGGTGACGCGCCGGCTGGAGATGCGACTGAGGACGTCGTGCCGCGGGAGATGCTGGACCTCGCGCAGAGCCTGATGGGCCTGGCCCAGTCCGGGGCCCTGCCGACGGCGGCGACCGGCGACAAGGCGCAGCAGCTCGTCCAGAAGATGTTCGCGGACGGCGAGGCCAAGATGTCGCGTTACAAGGAGGCGGATGCCTTCGCGCGGCGCATCGAGCGCGTCATCGCCATCGCCAAGAACGTCCTGACCGAAGCCAAGTCCGCCAACGAGCTGGAAACCGACGAGGCCCGCAAGAAGGAGCGCCGCGAGGGCTTCAAGGAGGACGAGAAAACCCTGGATGCCGCCCGCGAGGAGGTGCAGGATCTGCGCGCCGCCGCCATGGACTCCGGCATCACGCCGGACGACATCGCCGGCGCGCTGCTGGACACCACCGTGGGCGCCGACACCACGGTCGCCGCCGTGGACCCCGGCGCCGTCCAGCCGACGCTCAACGTGACGGCCTGACTGTTCGGCCGGCTTGGCCTCGCCTCACTCCGCCGGCTTGGCTTCCGCCACCGCCGCGCGCCTCGGCCAGAGCTGCCAGAGCAGGGCCGCCACCTCCAGCGCGACGACGCCGGCCATCGCCGCGTGGTGCCCTTCGGGCGCATAGCCGCCCGCGGCCGGCGGTGGGAAGGCACCGATCACCGCGCCGATGGCCGACTGCATCGTGAAGGCGACGACGAACATCACCAGGTTGGCGGCGGTGTTGACGCGGCCGGCCAGCGCCGCCGGGAAGCCCTGCGACAGCACGGCGTAGATCATCACCGACGAGGCCGCGAAGAAGGCGTAGAGCACCCACGTCACGGCCGGGGGGATCGGCGCGTCGAACAACAGGGCCAGCTGCAGGACGATGCCCAGCACCATGCCCGTGGTGCACACCGCCATCGGCGGCAGGCCCACACGGCGCAGCGCGTCCGCCGCCATGCCGAACCCGGCGAAGCCCGCCACCATGGCCAGCGCCGCGTATTGCAGGTGTGCCGCGACCGCCATGCGGTCCAGCCCGTCGACATCGCGCAGCCACGGTCCCGCCCACAGGCTGATGTAGGCCATGAAGACGCCCTGCATCAGCGTCGCCAGCGGCGCGAGGCGCCAGAAGGTGCGGTTGGAGAACACCGCCGCCGTGCCGCGCAGCATGCTGACCCAGGTGGCGCTGCCCGCCCCCTCGCGCCGCCGCTCCGGCACCACGGTGATGAGCAGAACGGCCGCCGCCACGGTCGCCGCCGCCAATCCGAGGAACAGCCCGCGCCAGTCGGTGATGGAGAGCAATGCGCGCACCGGCGTCGTGGCGAACACGGCCCCCAGTCCACCGCAGGCCATGAACAGGCCGTTGATCATGGGCAGGCGGTCCGTAGGCCACCACATGACGTTGGCGGTGATCGCCGCCATCAGGCAGGCCGAGACGCCCAGCCCGATCAGTGCCCGCCCGGCCGCCAGCACGCCCAGGCTGTCGCCCATGGCGAACACGGCGGCCCCCAGCGCCGCCACCAGCAGCAGCGCGGATTCCACGAAGCGCGGGCCGTAGCGGTCGAGCAAGATGCCCAGGACCGGCTGGAAGGCGCCGAAGGCGATGAAATAGGCGCTGGTGAGCAGCCCCAGCCCGGCGGCGGTGACGCCCAGCGACGCCGTCAGCTCGTCCGCGATCACCGCGTTCACGGTGCGGTAGAGGTACGACAGGAAATACGCCAGGGCGAACGGCAAGAACACCGTCGCGATCCGGCGCGGCACGCTGACGGCGTGCGCGGACACGGAATCCCTCACCTCTGGACCTCGGCCTTCGTTGTTTGTGCTTGGTCTTCGCGGCCGGTCTCGCCGCCCGGAGGTCGGGGCGGCGATTCCTCCTTGCCTCAGGTGCTAGTCCCCTTCGGCTATCCTCGCAAGGGGGACATTCCACGTATTCGCCCCAGCGATCACTCTTGACTGAATCCCTGCGGAGGAGCACGCTATGCCTGTGAGTGATGGTGCTTCGACAGCATCGGAATCACGACACCGACCGGTCCTTGGGCCGGCCGGCTGAACGGTCGGATAGCCAGCGGCAACTCCATGAACCGCCCCGTGCGGTTTCGCAAAGGCGATGTTGCCCATCCGACTGAACGGCGGCGAAGCCAGACCCGGGTGGCTTCGCCGCCGATTGCTTTTCGGGCTCCCCCACATTCCACGAACCGTGCGCTTCCGACGTTGGGTTTTCGGCCTCGGCCTTCCCAACCTACCGCGATGCGCATTTCCCGTGGTCGGGTTGAGCGCCAGCGAAAACCCAACGTCCTGCATGCGCCTCGAATTCCGCGCACACCGCCACCCGCGAAGACACGCGGGGCGCGCGGCGGTGGCGGTCGTATGACCCGCGAAGTTGATCAAAAATCGAAATACTTTCCCGACAATCGCCAGACGTGTTGTAAGCGACGGCTACCCCCGCCGCCTGTGTCAGAAAAACGCATGAGGATGGGCGCAAAAAAGGGGTACGATCCGCTGATTTAACCCAGCATTAACCAGGATGGCCTGATTTCTGTGGCACCGGATGACGAGGGCAGCAGCACATGGCGCGCTGGCCGCCCGCGAGTCCAACCACGATGCTTTGAGAGGCCCGGACCATGACGATGACCATGACGGGTGCCATGCGCGACGTGGCTTGGGCCGGAGCGGGGCTCCGGCGCAACGGGGTGGGCCTTGGACTGGCGGTGTTGCTGCTGGCCGGGTGCCCGGGTCCGTCCATGACGTCGAACACGGGCGCCACGCCGTCCGCGTCGCCGGGCAAGCTGGCGCTGATCCAGCCGCCGCCTCCCAAGGTGAAACCGCCCATTCGTGCGAGCGAGGCGCCGACCGCGCCGACGCCGCCCCGACCCGCCGCCGGCGAGGCCCTCGCCGCCACCGGCAAGATCGATCCCGAGGCTCTCGTCGGGCTGGACCAGGGCCAGACCCGCCGTCTCCTGGGTGTCCCCGTTTCGATGGAGGAAGAGGCGCCCGCGAAGGTGTGGCGCTACGCCAAGGGCGCCTGCTCGCTCAAGGTGTTCTTTTTCATGGACATGACGACCCAGGATTTCCGAGCCCTCTCCTACGACATGAAGAGCAGCGAGAATGTCCCAGATGTCGATCAACGATGCTTCGCCCATCTCCTCGCCCAAGCCGGGGACGGCCGCAATGAGTAACGCCAGCCTCGCCCGCGTGGCGCTGGTCGACGACGACGACCTGTTCCGCGAATCGCTCGGCCTCAACCTCGCCGACGAGGGCTACGAGGTCGTCTCCTTCGACCGTGGGGAACCCGCGCTCGACTTCTTCGCCGATGGCGGGCAGGTCGACATCGTCCTCCTGGATTGGCGCATGCCGAAACTGGACGGCATCGACGTGCTGCGCCAGATGCGCGCGCGCGGCATCGACGTGCCGGTGATCTTCCTCACCGTGCTCTCCGACCAGATCTATGAGGAGGCGGCGCTGTCCGGCGGCGCGCTCGACTTCGTCGAGAAGTCGCGCAGCCTGTCGATCCTCCTGAAGCGCATGCGCCTGATCATCGACGGCATCAAGGGATCCTCGGAAGAGGGCGGCGAGCCGGCCCAGTCCATGTACGCCCTGGGCAAGCTGGAACTGCGCCTCGACAACAGCCGCGCCCTGTGGGACGGCAAGCGCATCGACCTGACCCTGACCGAGTTCAACATCGTCAAGCTGATGGCGACGCGCCCGGACGAGGACGTGTCGTACCGCGAGATCTACGATCTCGTGCACGGCAAGGGATTCGTGGCCGGCTACGGCCCGTCGGGCTACCGCGCCAACGTGCGCGCCTTCATCAAGCGCATCCGCCAGAAGTTCCGTGCGGTCGACGGCCAGTTCGACTGCATTGAGAACTACCCCGGTTTCGGTTACCGCTGGGGCGACGGCACCCACGGCGAAGGCGCCGGCGTGCATGAGGAGGACGTCGACGTTGGTATGGTCAATGGCGCTCCCGCAGCCGCGGAGTAGGTCGAGGATTGGTTGGCTGTGGCGTTCCCTGGCTGGTCAGGTCACGCTGTTGACCATCGTGTTCGTGGCGGTGCCGGTGCTGATCTACGATCAGTTCCGGCGTGCCGACGAGGTGAGCCAGACGCTGCTTCTGCAGAGCGCGGAGCAGCAGGGCACCCTGATCGCGCGTGCCCTTGAACCGGAACTGGCGCGCGCCGATCGCGCCGCCCTGCCGCAACTGGGGGCGTCGCTCGCCCGTTTCGCCGACGAGCGCACGCGCCTGCGCCTGCTGGTGCGGCCGCGCACACTGTCGGGCGGGGACGGTTTCTTCTACGTGGCCTCGGCCCCGCACGTGCCGATCGCCGACCTGGACGCCGAGCGTGGCCACCTGCTGGAGCAGGGCGTGCTCGACCGGCTGGGCGTCAGTTGCGCCGGCAACGAGCCGCTGGCCATGCGGGTGCCGCGCACGTCGGGCGGGGTCGAGGTGCTCAGCTCCGTCACCCCGGTGAAGACGTCGTTCGGCTGCTGGGCTCTGGTGACCAGCCACGCCACCGAGGGGTGGGTGGGCTCGTCGCTCGGTCGGCCCTATTGGAAGACGCCGGTGGTCCAGGCCGCGGCGCTGATCTACGTCATCATGGCGTTTCTGGTGTTCGCGGTCCTCCTGGGCGTCTGGCGCAACCTGCACCGCTTCGGCGCGCTGGCCCGCGGCATCGTCAACGGCGACGCCGGCGCCGCGTCCTTCGCCGAGCGCAACACCGTTCCCGAACTGGCCGGGGTGGCCGAGGATTTCGACCGGCTGGTCGACTCGTTGCGCCAGTCGGCGCTTCTGCTGCGCCGCGCGGCGGAGGACAACGCGCACGCCTTCAAGACGCCGATCGCCGTCATCCGCCAGTCGTCCGAACCGCTGCGCCGCGCGCTGCCGGCCGACGACGCCCGCTGCCAGCGCGCGCTCACCATGATCGAGCGCTCGGTGGACAAGCTGGACGGGCTGGTGTCTTCCACCCGCCGCATGGACGAGGCGACCGCCGACCTGCTGGAACCGCCGCGCCGCAAGGTGAACCTGTCGGCGCTGGTCGAGCGCATGGCCAACAGCTACACCGGCCTCCTGGCCGAACGGCGGCTGCACATGCGCTCCACCGTCGAGGCCGGCGTCGTGGTGCGCGCCAGCGAGGACCTGCTGGAGACGGTGGTCGAGAACGTCGTCGAGAACGCGGTCAGCTTCTCGCCCGAGAACGGCACGGTGCAGGTGCGCCTGATGCGCCACGGCAATCGCGCCGAGCTGACGGTGGAGGACGAGGGGCCGGGCGTGGATCCCGCCAACCTGCCGCGCATCTTCGAGCGCTATTTCTCCCAGCGCGAGGCCGGCAAGGGCATGCCCGCCGACGACCCCGCCGGGCAGACGGCAGAGGGCACGCACTTCGGCATCGGCCTGTGGATCGTGCGCCGCAACGTCGAGGCGGTGGGCGGTCGCATCCACGCCGAGAACCGCCGCGACGGCAAGGGCTTCCGCATCCGCATCACACTGCCGGTGGCGCAGTGAACCGCGCCGTCGGGTTTTCGGCTTTGCCTCAACCCAACCTACCCCAGGCGCTCTCGTAGGTTGGGTTGAGCGCCGGGCGAAAACCCAACGGCGGCACCCTTTCCGGTGGCCTTGTTCCTGCCACAACCCGTCGCTAGGGTGCCGCCGGATCGAAAGTGGTATGGGCGGGCATGCACGAGATCGTCATCTACGTCCTGGGGGTTTCCGGGCTTCTCGCGGTGGTCAGCTTCCTGCCGCCGCTTGCCGCGCACTTCCGGGTGCCGTTCACCGTGCTGCTGGCCGGCGTGGGCGTGCTGCTGGGCGCCGTCGTGCAGGGCTTCGCCTCGGTCAAGGGCATGGGGCCGATCGGCGACTTCTTCGCCTCGCTGGCCGGGTTCGACGTGTCGGCCGAGGTGCTGCTCTACACCTTCCTGCCGGTGCTGCTGTTCGAGACGGCGCTGACCGTCGACGTCCGGCGGCTGATGGACGACGTGGGGCCGATCCTGCTGCTGGCCGTCGTCGCCGTGTTCGTCTGCACCTTCGCGGTCGGCTACGCGCTCAGCCTCGTCAGCGGGTTCAGTCTGGTGGCGTGCCTGCTGCTGGGCTCCATCGTCGCCACCACCGATCCGGCGGCGGTTGTCGGCATCTTCCGCGACCTGGGTGCGCCGCGGCGCCTGACCATGCTGGTCGAGGGCGAGAGCCTGCTGAACGACGCGGCGGCCATTTCGCTGTTCACGCTGCTGCTGGGCATGCTGACCAGCAAGGCCGGCGGCGGGGTGACGGAGGCCGCGCTGGCCTTCCTGGAGAACTTCTTCGGGGGCCTGCTGGTCGGCTACTTGTGCGGACGCGTGGCCTGCGTGCTGGTGACGCCGGTGCGCGACCAGCCGATGGCGGAAATCACACTCACGGTCGCACTCGCCTACCTCACCTATGTGCTGGCCGAGCATTACGTGGGCGTCTCCGGCGTGGTGGCGGTGGTGGCGGCGGCGCTGGTCGTCGGCTCCATCGGCCGCACACGCATCTCGCCCGCCACCTGGGACGCGCTGGAACACGTCTGGAAGCAACTCGGCTTTTGGGCGAACTCGCTGATCTTCCTGCTCACCGCGCTGGTCGTTCCGAAGGTGTTCGCCCAGCTTTCGGTCGCCGAGGTCGGTTTGGCGGCGGTGGTCGTGGTCGCCGCGCTGGCGGCGCGGGGCGCCGTGCTGTTCGGCCTGCTGCCGGTGCTCTCGGCGGTGGGGCTGGCGCAGAAGGTCAGCCATTCCTACAAGGCGGTGATGCTGTGGGGTGGCCTGCGGGGTGCCGTGTCGCTGACGCTGGTGCTGGTCGTGTCGGAGAACGACCGCGTGCCGGACCGCGTGCAGGCGTTCGTCGCCGCTCTGGCGACCTGCTTCGTGTTCTTCACGCTGTTCGTCAACGGCACGACGCTGCGTCACCTCATCCGCCTGCTCGGCCTCGACAAGCTGACGCCGGTGGAACGGGCCATGCGCAACCGCGCCCTCGCCCTGTCGCTGGGCGGCGTGCAGGAGAAGGCGGCGGAACTGGCGCGGCATTACGAGATCGAGAAGGCGGCGGCCGACGCGCTGATCACCCATTATGCCGAGCGCCTCTCGCACATCGACCTGGAACGCGAGGTGGAGCGGCCGCTGTCCGCCGCCGACCGCGCCACCATCGGCCTCGTCATCCTGGTGAACCGGGAGGAGGAGCTGTACTTCCACCACTTCAAGGAAGGCATCTCGTCCCGGCACGTGGCGGAACTGCTGACCGGGCGCACCGCGCGCATGCTGGACGCCGTGAAGACGCAGGGGCGCGACGGCTATCGCGCCGCCGAGGAACCCTTTATGGCCTTCACCGGCTGGATGCGGCTGGCGAGCTGGCTGCACCGCCGTTTCGGCATCACCAAGCCGCTGGCCCGGCGCCTGTCCATGCGGTTCGAGGTGCTGGTCGCGGTGCGCCTCGTCCTGCGCGAGCTGATCAGCTTCACCCAGGGGCGCCTCGCCGACGTGCTGGGCACCGAGACCTCGTGCGAGCTGGAAGGGCTGCTGACGGTGCGGCTGCAGCGCACCGAACAGGCGCTGGGGGCGCTGAAGCTGCAGTACCCGGACTACGCCATCGTCCTGCAGAACCAATATCTGGGCCGCGCCGCCCTGCGGCTGGAGGAGGCGGACTACCGCACGCTGCACGCCGAATCGATCATCTCGCAGGAGGTGCTGTACGACCTGCAACGCGACGTGGAACTGCGCCGCCGCATGCTGGAGAAGCCGCCGCAGCTCGATCTGAAGCTCGACCTGCGCGAGATGGTGCGCCGCGTGCCGATCTTCGCCAGCCTGAAGCCGGACCGGCTGGCGCGAATCGTCCGGCTGCTGAAGCCGCGCCTGTTCCTGCCCGGCGAGATGATCGTGCGCAAGGGAGAGCACGGTGACTGCATGTTCTTCATCGCCTCGGGTGCGGTCGAGGTAATCGTTCCCGGCCTGTCGGAGCCCGTGAAACTGGGCACCGGCGACTTCTTCGGCGAGATGGCGCTGCTGTCCCGCCGTCCGCGCAACGCAGACGTGCGTGCGTTGGGGTATTGCCAGATGCTGGTCCTGCACGAAAGAGTGTTCCGCCGGCTGGTTGGGCGCGACCCCGACCTGCGGCAGCACATCGAGGCGGTGGCCAACGCCCGCCGGCAGCCGGCCCCACCGCCGGAGCCGCACACGGAGCAGACGGCCCCCGCCACCACCTGACGCGACGGGGATTCTTTGTGGCTATGACGCAGGCCAGGGCCGGGGCCGACGGCTGGATCCGGCTGATGCCGGTCGTGTTCGTGCTGCTGTGGAGCACCGGTTTCATCGGCGCCAAGTACGGGCTGCCCTATGCCGAGCCGCTGACCTTCCTGCTGGTGCGCATGGCGCTGGTGGCCGCGGTGCTGGGCGCCGTCGCCTTCGCCATGGGCGCCCCCTGGCCGAAGAGCTGGGCCGAGGCCGGGCGCATCGCGCTGGCCGGGCTGCTGGTGCATGGCGTCTACCTGGGCGGCGTCTTCATCGCCATATCCAAAGGCGTGCCGGCCGGCGTGACCTCCATCATCGTCGGCCTGCAGCCGCTGCTCACCGCGTCGCTTGCCGGCAAGCTGCTGGGGGAGCGGGTGACGGGCCGGCAGTGGACGGGGCTGCTGATGGGCCTCGCCGGCGTGCTTCTGGTGGTGTGGGAGAAGCTGACGCTGAACGTCTCCGGGACCACCGCCGTGCTGTTCGCGCTGGCGGCGCTGGTCGGCATCACGCTGGGCACACTGTACCAGAAGCGGCACTGCACCGGCATGGACCTGCGCAGCGGCGCGGCCATCCAGTACACGGCGACGGCGGTCCTGTACGGTGCGGCGGCGCCCTTCTTCGAGACCATGCACATCCGCTGGACCGGCGAGTTCGTCTTCGCGCTGCTGTGGCTCACCTTCGTGCTGTCGGTGGGTGCCATCTTCCTGCTGTACATCCTGATCCGCCGGGGTGCGGCGGCGCGGGTGGCGAGCCTGTTCTACCTGGTGCCGCCGGTCACCGCGGTCACCGCCTGGGCCCTGTTCGACGAACGGCTGGGATTGGTGGCCTTGGCGGGCATGGCGCTGGCGGTGTCGGGCGTCGCGCTGGTCAACCGCGCAAACTAGAGCTTGAGATCGGTATACGGATCAAATCCTAGCTTGCCGGTCCGCCCCGTTATACATAATGTTCGAAGATGACGGCGGCTCCGCGACGGGCCGGCGGCGGCAACCGCCCAGGCGAGCAGGGGTGTTATGGAGACGTTCTCCCTCGACGACAATCGCACCCTCCAGGCCATCGGCATCCTCGCCGACGTGCTCGACGGCGTCTCCGGCCCCGGCGCGCTCGACACCGTCCTGGTGTCGAAGGCCCTGCGTCAGGTCATCGCCACCAAGTCGCAGCCCGCCTTTGAATTCGCCAGCAAGGCTTTCAACACGCTGGACCCGACGGTGCGCCGGCAGGTGGCGGTGGAGGCCGACACCGCCGCGCGCGACGCCGTGGAACTGCGCAGCCGCGTCGGCGGGTTCCTCAGCACGGCACCCCGCAAGCCGCAGGGCGCCAATCAGCCGACCAGCTTCCTCACCGCGCTCAACATGCGTTCCCGGCGCAAGCGGACCGAGGCGTAGCCAGGGCACCCGCGAAGGGCAACTGCCGCAGCCGGCGCCCGGTCGCCGCGAACACGGCGTTGGCGATGGCCGGCGCCGTCGGCGGAACGCCGATTTCGCCCGCGCCCGTCGGCCGGGCGGCGCCGGAGGACACGAGGCGCACGGCGACGTCCGGCGCGTCCCGTGGGCCTAGGATCGGGTAGTCCGCCAGCGAATCGACCTGCGGCACGCCGTTGCGGAACACCACCGCCTCGCGCAGCGCCATGCTCACGCCCATCACGACGGCGCCTTCGACCTGCGCGCGCACCGCGTCCGGGTGCACGGCGACGCCGGTGTCCACCGCCGCCCACACCCTTGGCACGCGCAACGCGCCACCGCGTCCGATGTCCACCTCGACCACCAGCGCGATGTGCGCGCCGCGGAAGCGACAGCAGGCGAGGCCGAGCGGCGCGCCTTTCGGGCGCGAGCCCCAGCCGGCCATGGTGGCAGCCTCCGCCAGCACGCGGCGGGCCTGCGCGTCGGGCAGCATGCCCAGGCGGAATTCCAGCGGGTCGCGCCCGGTGGCGGCCGCGATCTCGTCGAGGAAGCACTCGATCGCCCACACGGTGAAGCCGCCGCCGACGCCGCGCAGGAAGCCAACCGGAATGCCGGTGTCCTCGCGCACATAGTCCAGGTGCTGGTTGGGGATGGCGTACTGGTGCTCCTGCCCGTCGATCACAGTCTGGTCCAGGTGCTTCTCATCCTCGAAGCGGTCGGGGAACAGACGGGCGATGACGGAGTCGGCGACGATCCGGTGGCTCCAGCCGACGATGCGGCCTTGAGCGTCGAGCGCGGCGCGCAGCCGTTGCGCGGCCAGCGGCCGGTACTGCCCGTGCGTCAGGTCGTCGGCGTGCCGCCGCACCACCTTGACCGGCGTGCCCGTGGCCTTGGCGATCAGCACGGCGTCGCGCGCCGCGTCGTTGTCCACGCGCCGGCCGAAGCCGCCGCCGACCAGCGTGCCGGTGACGTCGATCATGAAGGGCGCCGTTTTCGCCGCCCGCGCGGCCAGCCGCATGTCGAGGCTGCGCGCCTGCGTCGGTGCGATCACGTCGACGCCAAGCCCCATCGTGTGCACGCGGGCGGTGGCGTTCATCGGCTCCATGGCCGCGTGCGCCACGTGGTGGCTGGCGAACTCCGCCTCGAACACACGGGCCGCACCGGCGAAGGCGGCCGCCACGTCGCCGGTGCGCCGCGCCTCGTAACCCCGCCGGGCCGGGTCCCGCGCCACCGCCGCGAAGCTGCCGAGTGCGGCGTCGCTGTCGTAGCCGGCCGCCTTGCCGCCGTCCGACCACGTGACCGACAGCGCGTCGCGCCCCTGTTCCGCCGCCCAGGTGTCGCACGCCACCACGGCGACGCCATCGGGCAGGAGGACGACGGTCTCGACGCCGGGCACGGCCCGCGCCGCCCGTTCGTCCACGGCAGCGGGCACGCTGCCGGGCACCGGTCCGCGCGCGACGGAGGCGATGCGCAGCCCTTCCATCCGCACGTCGATGCCGTAGCGGGCGCGGCCCGTGACCTTGTCGGCGAGGTCGAGCCGCTCCGGGCTGGTGCCGATCAGGCGCCACGCCTCGGGCGGCTTGAGCGGCGCCGGTCCCTTCGGCGACACCGGATCCAGCGCGGCGACGGCGCCGTAGTCCAGCCGGCGCTTGCGGTGCGTGTCGACGACCACGCCCGGCTCGGTGGTCAACGCGGCCGACGGCACGCCCCAGTGCCGCGCCGCCGTCTCCAGCAGCACCGCGCGCGCCTCGGCACCGGCGCTGCGCAGCGGTTCCCAGTAGCCAGCGGTGCTGCGGCTGTCGGCGGTGACGAAGCGGTCGAAGAACTTCGGGTTGCCGTAGGCGTGGTCGAAGGGCGGCGCCACGACGCGCACCTTCGACCAGTCGACGTCCAGTTCCTCGGCCAGCACCATGGGCAGCGCCGTGCTCGCGCCTTGGCCCAGTTCGGCCGCCGGACAGACGATGGTGACGACGCCGTCGGTGCCGATGGCAACCCAGATGTTGGGCGTGAGGCCGCGGATCGTGCCGAACGGCGTCTTGACCGGCAGTCCGACCGTGAAGGCCAACGTGGCGCCGCCAGCTCCGGCCGCGCCGGTGCCCAGCAGGAAGGTGCGGCGGGAAAACGTCTTGCGGATCATAGCGCTTCCCCCTTCGTCTCGGCGTTGGCGCGTTCGGCGACGGCGCGCTCGATGGCGCGGACAATCCGCCCGTAGGTGCCGCAGCGGCACAGGTTGTCGGCCATGTGTTCGACGATGGCGGCGCGGTCGGGCGTGCCGGGGCGGGCAAGCAGGGCCGCCACCTGCATGATCTGCCCGGATTGGCAGAAGCCGCACTGCGGCACCTGCTCGGCCCGCCACGCGCGCTGCAACGGGTGGTCGCCGGTCGCCGACAGGCCTTCGATGGTCAGCACATGGCGCCCGCGCACCGAGCCGACGGGCGTCGAGCACGCCCGCGTCGGCTCCCCGTCCACATGGACCGTGCAGGCGCCGCACATACCGACGCCGCAGCTCACCTTCGTGCCCTGCAGGTCCAGCAGGTCGCGCAGCACCCATGCCAGGGGCATGGCCGGATCCACCTCCAGGCGCCGAAGCACGCCGTTGGCAACGAACTCCACCGTTTCCATGCGGTCTCCTCCATGCATGCCGTTGGCGGACGCCCCGAGACCGGGTATGGTGCACAGGCGTACCGCTCGGTACGGATGCGAGGCTACCGTACCAATGGGTACGGTGCAAGGGGGATGCATGTCCAATCCGCCGGACAGTGAGCCGGAGATCGATCCGCGCCGCCTGGAAATCCTGGGCGTCGCCATGGAGATCCTGCGCGAGCAGGGTTATGCGAAAACGACCATGCTGGCCGTCGCCAAGCGGGCACGCGCGTCGAAGGAGACCCTGTACGCGTGGTTCGGCAACAAGCAGCGCCTGTTCGATGAGGTCATCCGGGCCAAGGCCGACCGCATGAACCGCGACCTGCTGGCCGGGCTGGACGGCGCGCCGGCGGTGGTGCTGCGGCGATTCGGTGAGAACCTGCTGACGCTGCTCTCCAGCGACGATTCGATCGCCATCAACCGTGCCGCCATCGCCGAGGCGCCGCGCGACCCGGCGTTCGGGCAGGCGCTGGCGGCGCACGGCCGGCAGCGCACGGGCGCGCTGATGATCCGCTACCTGGAGGGGCAGCGCGACGCCGGACGCCTGACCTTCGAGGACCCGGCGCGGGCCTTCGAAAGCTTCGTCGGCCTGCTGGTCGGCGACGCGCAGGTGCGCATGCTGACGGGCGCCATCCCGCCGCTGGGCGCCGAGGAAATCGCCGCGCGGGCGGAACGCGCGACGGTGCTGTTCCTGCGCCTCTATGGGAATTCCTGACGTTGGGTTTATGCCTGCCGGATATCGGCCAGGAAGCGTTCCACCTTGCCGCCCAGCAGCTCGGCCTGCTTCGACAGGCTTCCCGACGCCTCCAGCACCTCGCCCGACGCCTTGCCGGTCTGCTGCGCCACCTCCCTCACGGCGATGATGGAGGTGGTCACCTCGCCGGTCCCCTCGGCGGCCTGGGAGACGTTGCGGGCGATCTCGGCGGTGGCCGCACCCTGCTGCTCGATGCCGGCGGAGACGGTCAGGCCGATGGCGTTCATCTGCTTGATGACGTCGGCGATGCTGCGGATCGCCCTCGCCGCCTCGTTGCTGACCGCGTGCATGCGGTTGATCTGCTCGGTGATGTCCTCGGTGGCGCGCGCGGTCTGGGCGGCGAGGTTCTTGACCTCGCTCGCCACCACCGCGAAGCCCTTGCCGGCCTCGCCGGCCCGCGCCGCCTCGATCGTGGCGTTGAGCGCCAGCAGGTTGGTCTGGCTGGCGATGTCGTTGATCAATTGCACCACCTCGCCCACGCGCTGGGCGGTGTCGACCAGGCTGGTGACGGTGGCGTCCGTGCGCTCGGCCTCCGCCACCGCCTGCATGGCGATGCGCTGGGAGTTCTCCACCTGGTGCGCGATGTCGGTGATGGTGGCCGACAGTTCCTCCGACGCGGAGGCAACGGTGTGCACGTTGACCGACGCCTGCTGGGCGGCGGCCGCGACGGTGGTGGCGCGCTGGCTGCCCTCCACCGCCGAACTCGACATGGTTTGCGCCACCTCGCGCATGCGCACGGCGGAGACGTGCACGTTGGTCAGCATGCCGGTGACGTCCCGGTCGAAGGCCCGGACCATGAGATGCAGCGCTTCCGCCCGGCGCTCCTTGGCCTCGCGGTCGGCGCGCTGCTGCTCCTCCAGCCGGGCGCGCACCTGGGCGTTCTCGCGGAAGACGGCGACGGCCTGCGCCATCTCGCCCACCTCGTCGCGCCGGGCGAGCGCTGGGATCTCCGTGACGAGGTCGCCGCCGGCCAGCGCCCGCATAGCCGCGTTCAGGGCGCTCAGCGGGTCGGTGATGCCGCGGATCATCGCGACGCTGGCCGCCACGCTGGCGCCCAACAGCAGCGCCGCCGCCACGGCGATCAGCCGGAAGGAGCGGGCGGCGTTGGCGCGCACCGCCTCGGCACGGCGCATCAACTCGGTCCCCACCTGCTCTTCCACGCCCTTCAGAAGGTCGATCCGGTCGGTCGCCGCCTGCCACCACGCGTCCGGCGTGACGTCCGCGAATTTCCCGGCCAGACCGCCGTCGTAGACGGCCTTGCGCATCGCCTCGACCCGCTGGCCGGCTGGACCGGACAGGACGGCGCGGAAGGCGGCGAGCAGGTCGTCCGGCGCGTACGCCTCCAGGCCCAGGAAGAACGCCTGCTGCTGGGCACCGAGCGCCACGAAGCGCTGGTGCACGTCGGGAGCGAAGACGCCGGCGGTCAGGCCGGCGGCGCCGGTCGCGCGCTCCTGCCCGGCCCGCTCCTTGCCCTGCATGAGGCTGGCGTAGGCGGTGATGATGCCCGACACCTCGGGTGTGCCGCCGATGCGCGCCACCTCGCCGGCGATGTCCAGCAGGCGGGCAATGGTGGCGGTGTAGTAGGCCGCCGATTCCGGGCCGGACAGCGACAGCGTGCTGATCGCCTGCCGCATGGCGGACAGGTCGGCCAGCGCCGCGCCGGCCGCCTCCAGGCGCCGGGCCAGCGCCGGCTCGACACCCTCGCCCTGGAAGGTCCCGGCCTTGCGGCGGTAGGCGTCCAGGCGCTCGTCGGTCAGCTTGCGCTGCCCGGTCAGGGCGTCGGCCATTTTCGCGCCTTTGCTGGCGATGACGACGGCCGACGTGCCGCGTTCCTTCTGCAACTCGTGCACCAGCGCGCCGACGTCGGCCACCAGCCACGCCTGCTCCTCCAGCCGTTCCATGGCGGTGAGCGTCGCGCGGCTGCCGTGCAGCGCGCCCAACGAGAAGCCGAGCATGCCCAGCAGCGGCAGCACGACCACCAGCGCGAACCGGTGGCGGATTCTCATGGCGTGCGTCAGACCGAACATGTGCGCTCCCCGTGTCGAACCGACCTGTCCGGTTCAACTACGGCGCGGCAACAGATGCGGCCTTGATCGCAATCAAAAGAATTAACTCTTAATCGGACTCCGGTCCGCGAATGGACTCATCCCAGTACGGTTCCGGCCCGAAGCGCGCCGCAAGAAAGTCCACGAACGCGCGCACCTTCGGGGAAAGGTGCCGATTCTGCGGGTATACGGCATAGACGGCCGATTCCGACACCGTGCAATCGAAGAGCAGGCAGCGAAGCTGCCCGGCCGACAGAGCCGGGCCGCACAGGAACGTCGGCGAGACGACGATGCCGCGCCCGGCGATAGCGGCGGACAGCAGGATGTCGCCGTTGTTGGCGTACAGGCTGCCGGACACCCGCACCGTGCGCGTCTCGCCGTTCACGCGGAACTGCCACTGCTCGGCCAGCGGCACGTTGGTGTAGAGCAGGCACTGGTGGTTTGCCAGATCCTCGGGCGTCTGCGGCCAGCCATGCCTTTCCAGGTAGGACGGGCTGGCGCACACGGCGCGCCGGTTGGGCGCCAGGCGCTTGGCGATCAGCGAGCTGTCGCGCAGCCGGCCGATGCGCACCGCCACGTCGTACCCCTCGTCGATCAGGTCGACGTAGCGGTCGTTGAGGTCGATGTCGATCTCGATGTCCGGGTAGCGCTCCATGAACGCGGCGACGGCCGGGGCGAGGTGCAGCAGCCCGAACGACAGCGGCGCATTGACCTTCAGCCGGCCGCGCGGGGCGGCGTGCAGGTCGGTGACCGCCCGTTCCGCCTCGTCCAGGTCGGCCAGGATGCGCGTGCAGCGCTCGTAGAAGGCCTGCCCGACCTCCGTCAGGCTCAGCTTGCGCGTGGTGCGGTTGAGGAGCCGCGCGCCCAGCCTGTTCTCCAGCTCCGAAATGCGGCGGGACACCACCGATTTCGACAGGTTCAGCTTGTCCGCCGCAGCGGTGAAGCTGCGGGTGTCCACCACCTTGATGAAGGCGAGCATATCGTCGAGCCTGTCCATGCCATTGTTGTACACCCCAGAACAATGAAGTGCAAACGACCTGGATTACCGAACGGAAGGGCAGGCGCTATCTGACTGTTGGAGCGGAACGGTCCGCAGGCGGATGCACAGGCATAGGAAGGAATACCGACATGGCAAAGGTACTGGTCCTCTACTACAGCAGCTACGGTCACATCTCGAAGATGGCGCAGGCGGTGGCCGAGGGCGCGCGCGCCGTGACCGGCACCGAGGTGGTGGTCAAGCGCGTCCCCGAACTGGTGCCCGAGGAGGTGCGCAAGAGCGCGCACTTCGTCGAGGAGCCGAACATCCCCATCGCGAACCCGGCGGAACTGGCCGACTACGACGCCATCATCCTGGGCGTGCCGACGCGGTACGGCAACATGCCTGGCCAGATGAAGAATTTCCTCGACCAGACCGGCGGCCTGTGGGTGAAGGGTGCGCTGGTCGGCAAGGTCGGCAGCGTGTTCAGCTCGTCGGCCACGCAGCACGGGGGGCAGGAGAGCACGATCCTCAGCACGCACACGGTGCTGCTGCACCTCGGCATGGTGATCGTCGGCCTGCCGTACTCCTTCCAGGGACAAATGGGTGTGGAAGAAGTGATGGGCGGCACGCCCTACGGCGCCAGCACGATCGCCGGCGGCGACGGTTCCCGCCAACCGAGCGCGGTGGAACTGGACGGCGCGCGCTTCCAGGGCCGGCACGTGGCCGAGATTGCCACCAAGCTGGTGGCGTGACATTCCCCCGTTTCCCATCCGGCGAAGGGGACAGAAGGAGAACGGCATGGGCCTGCTGATCGACGGCCGCTGGAGCGACCAGTGGTACGACACCAAGTCCACCGGCGGCGCCTTCGTGCGGCCGGAGACACAGTTCCGCGGCTGGGTGAAGGCCGACGGCTCCACGCCCTACCGGCCGGAGGCCGGGCGCTACCACCTCTACGTGGCGCTCGCCTGCCCGTGGGCGCACCGCACGCTGATCGTCCGCGCGCTGAAGAGGCTGGAGGACGTCGTCTCCGTGTCGGTTGTCGACCCGCTGATGCGCGAGCAGGGATGGGTGCTGCCGGAGGGGGCCGATCCGGTGACCGGGTCGCGCTTCCTCTACGAGGTCTACGCCAGGGCGAAACCCGACTATACCGGGCGCGTCACCGTGCCGGTGCTGTGGGACCGGCAGACCGGCACCATCGTCAACAACGAGTCCGCCGAGATCCTGCGCATCCTGAACGCCGAGTTCAACGCGTTCGGCGCGGCGCGGCTGGACTTCTACCCGGTGGACCTGCGGGACGAGATCGACCGCGTCAACGCCTTCGTCTATGACCACGTCAACAACGGCGTCTACAAGGCCGGCTTCGCCACGACCCAGGAGAAGTACGAGGCCGCCTTCGACGCGCTGTTTGCCGCGCTGGATGAACTGGACGGCCGCCTTGCCGGGCAGCGCTGGCTGGTCGGCAACCGGCTGACCGAGGCCGACGTGCGCCTGTTCACCACGCTGGTGCGCTTCGACGCCGTCTACGTCGGCCACTTCAAGTGCAACCGGCAGCGCGTGGCCGACTACGCGAACCTGTCCGGCTACCTGCGCGACCTCTATCAGGCGCCGGGCGTGGCGGGCACGGTGGATTTCGAGCACATCAAGCGGCACTACTACGCCAGCCACACCATGATCAACCCGACCGGCATCGTGCCGAAGGGCCCGGCGCTCGACCTCGGCGCGCCGCACGGCCGGGAGCGGCTGGGGCCGGAGCCGTTGGCGTGACGGAAAGTTGGGTCGCGGCGTAAGCCGAAAACCCAACGTCACGCGCGCCGGTCCAGCCAGCGCGCCAGCACGCCCAGCAGGTCGACCTTCTGCACCGGCTTGGCGAGATAGTCGTCGAGGCCGGCGGCAAGGCAGCGGTCGCGGTCCTCGGGGAAGGCGAGGGCGGTCATGGCGATCACCGGCACGCGGGCGCGCTCGCCGGGCAGGGCGCGAATGGCCGCCGTGGCGGCGAAGCCGTCCATGTCCGGCATGGCGATGTCCATCAGCACGGCCTCCGGCATCTCGGCTGCCGCGGCCAGATGGTGCACGGCCTCCACCCCGCCGGCCGCGAGGTCCACGCGGAAACCCGCCTTGCTGAGCAGGGCGGCGGTGACCATGCGGTTGGTGGCGCTGTCGTCCACCACCAGGATGCGTCCGCCACGGTCGCGCGCCCAATCCTTCAGCGCCTGCAGCCGCACGGCCGGCGGCGCGGCGGCGGTTGCCCCGTGCACGCCGTCGGGCTGGCGCGCCTCGTCCTCCGCCACGGCGGCCACCTCGGCCGTGAACCAGAAGCGGCTGCCGCCGCCGGGCACCGGTTCGCAGCCGATGCGGCCGTCCAGCATTTCGACCAGCCGCTGGGCCAGGGCGAGCCCGATGCCCAGGCCGCCGTGGCGGCGGCTGAGCGACCCGTCCGCCTGCACGAAGGGACGGAACAGCGCCTCGCGCTGCGCCTCGTCCACGCCGGGGCCGGTGTCGGCGACCGAGGCGTGCAGCGTGATGCGTCCCGGCCCCGCCGGCGCGCTGCCGAGCGTCACGGTCACGTGGCCCTGCCCGGTGAACTTCACGGCGTTGTCGGCGAGCGCGTAGAGCACGCGCTGGATCCGCCCGGCGTCGCCGCGCACCCGCGCGGGCACCGTGGGCAGCACGCGGCAATCGAGCCACAGCCCCTTCTCGGCCGCACGCTCGACGAGGGTCAGGGCCACGGAGTGGGCGAGGCCGGCGGGTTCGAACTCAACCGTCTCGGTTCCGGTCGGCGCGCGGTCCATCGCCGCGAACTGGAGGAGACCGTCGATCAGGTCCATCAGCGCGCCGGCCGAGCGCCGGGCCGAGGCCAGGAGCACGCGCTGCTCGCGGTCCAGCCCGGTGTCCTGCAGCATGTCCAGGGCACCGAGAACGCCGTTCATGGGCGTGCGCAGCTCGTGGCTCGCCACCGCCAGGAACTCCGTCTTGGCGCGGCTGGCGGCCTCGGCGCGCTCCTTGGCGGCGCGCAATTCCGCCTCCAGGCGCTCGCGGGCCGATTCGCGCGCGGCGCCGTCCGCCAGCCCCTCGGCGAGCTGCTCGTCGGCCGGAGCCGGGACGGTCGTGCTCAGAACAGTCATGCAGCGCGGTTCGCGACGGTGTTTGGCAAATTGCAAAGCAGAATGCGCGCGGTGTCGGCAGCGCTGAACACACTGCGGCCTTCGCCCGCATCGCAGGCTGGAGAACAGCAATCCGCGGGCCAAACGGAGGCTCGGCAGAAGCGAGGGAACGGGGTAGGATGCGCCCGCAATTGCGGCATGGAACGTGGGGCGCGCATGGGCATCGTCGGGCGGATTTGGCTGGCCTTCGCCGGATTGAACGGGGCGGTGGCGGTGGCGGCCGGGGCGTACGCCACGCACGCGCTGGCCGCACCCGGGCAGGAGCACGCGCAGGATCTGGCGCGCATGGCTGGCCAGTACCAGCTCTGGCACGCGCTGGCGCTGGTCGCGGCGACCGTGCTCGCCAGCCGCGCGGAGGGGGCGGCCCGGCTTCTGGTGCGGCTGGGCGGATGGCTGTTCGCGGCGGGAATTCTGCTGTTCTGCGGAACGCTCTACACGCAGGCGCTGGGCAACCCGGCGCCGTTTCCGATGTCGGCGCCGTCCGGTGGCACCGCGCTCATCCTGGGATGGACGTGCCTGGGGCTGTCGGCGCTGCTGCCGGGCTGGGTCCGGAGGGTCTGATTCCGTCGCGACGCGACGGAATCAGGAGGCGGCGGCGGCAGCGGGGCGCTTTTCGGCGGCGTCGCCGGCACCCGCCTGCTGGGCCACGGGGGCGGCACAATACAGGTTGTGCAGCGTGCCCATGACCGCCTTCGCCTCCTCGCCGTTCAGCGAGTAGTAGATGTTCTGCGCGCTCCGGCGGGTGCGCACCAGCTTGTCGCGGCGCAGGCGGGCGAGGTGCTGGGAGAGCGCCGACTGGCTCAGGCCCACCAACTCCTCCAGTTCGCCGACGGACTTCTCGCCCATCGACAGATGGCACAGGATCAGGAGGCGGCGCTCGTTGCTCATGGCTTTGAGCAGCGTGCTCGCCCGTCGTGCGTTTGCCTGCAGGTCCGCAATGTCCATGGGAGCGCTATACCCTTACTGCTGCCCGTTACCATGATCCGATCATCATGATATGGAGGGCTTCGACCGCTTGTCTACTGTGGATGCATGGCCATTGTACATAGGTTGTATCGATTCTACGATCGGGAACGGTGAAGAATCGATCGTATCGGAGGTTTGAACATGGCCCGCCAGACACTCGACGCCAAGGGGCTGCTGTGCCCGCTGCCCGTGCTGCGCGCGCGAAAGGCCATGAAAACGCTGGAGATCGGCGACGTGCTGGTGGTCGAGGCGACGGACCCGAGCGCGCCGCGCGACTTTCAGGCCTTCTGCGAGGCGACCGGCAACGTGCTGCTGTCCAGCGCCGACTCCGAGGGCGTGTTCCGGCTTGAGATCGAACGTCGCGCCTGAGCGTTCGTCCGGAATCCTCCTGTACTTTGCCCTGCGTTGCGGGAAGAATGGCGGCGGGGAAAGCCCGAGAACGCCGGACATAACGAATACAAACATGTACACGACCCTGTTCACGCACTCCGCCTGCCTGGAGCACGACACGGGCCTGGGCCACCCGGAGTGTTCGGACCGCTTGCGCGCCGTCCTCGCTGCCTTGGAGGCGGAAGACTTCTGCCTGCTCGACCGGCAGGAGGCGCCCCGCGCCACGATCGAGCAGATCGCCCGCGCCCATCCCCAGGACTTCGTGGAGCGCGTGCTGGCCCTGGTCCCGGCCGAGGGGCACGCCGGCGTCGACGCCGACACGGTCGTCTCCCCCGGCTCGGGCGAGGCGGCGTTGCGGGCGGCCGGCGCCGTGGTCGCCGCGGTGGACGCGGTGGCGAGCGGGCGCAGCCGCAATGCCTTCTGCGCCGTGCGCCCGCCGGGGCACCATGCCGAGCGCACCCGCGCCATGGGCTTCTGCCTGTTCAACAACGTCGCCGTCGGTGCCTACCACGCGCGCGCCGCGCACGGGCTGCAGCGCGTGGCGGTGATGGATTTCGACGTGCACCACGGCAACGGCACGCAGGACATCTTCCAGCATGATCCCGACATGCTGTACTGCTCCACCCACCAGTCACCGCTCTATCCCGGCACCGGCGACCGCGGCGAGATGGGCGAGTACGGCAACTGCGTGAACGCGCCGCTGCCCGCCATGGCCGGCAGCCCGGAGTTCCGGCACGCCATGACCAACATCGTCCTGCCGGCGATCGACCACTTCAAGCCCGACATGATCATCATCTCCGCCGGCTTCGACGCGCACTCGCGCGATCCGCTGGCCGGGCTGCACCTGATGGACGACGATTTCGCCTGGGCCACGCGCAAACTGGGCGACCTCGCGCGCACGCATTGCGGGGCGCGGATCGTTTCGGTCCTGGAGGGGGGCTATAACCTCCGCGCCCTCGCCTCGGCCTGTTCGGCGCACGTGCGCGAACTGATGGCGGCCTGACATACCCCAGGAAGCTTGACGCGCCGCAGGAAATAGGCGGACAACGCCGGGTCATAAGGCCGCCGTCGGAGCTTGCGCAAGCACCGGCGGCGGCCCTACTTTCAGACAACACGGTCCCGGAACGGTTACACCATGTCCGAACTCCCCCCCATCCCGCCCGACATCGCGGCCATGAGCTTCGAGGACGCGCTCGCCGAGCTGGAGCGCATCGTCCGCTTGCTCGAGGAGGGCCGCGGCAAGCTCGACGAGGCGATCTCGTCCTACGAGCGCGGCACGGCGCTGAAGCGCCACTGCGAGGCCAAGCTGCGGGAGGCGCAGGCGAAGGTGGAGCGCATCACCATCGCCGCCGACGGCGGCATCGGCGTCGAGCCGGCCCGCATCGACTGACATCCGGGGGCTTGTCGAACGTGGATCCCAAGCTGAAGAACGCGATGGCGCAGGCCGCCGAGATGGTCGAGAGCGCCATCGCCCGCCTGCTGCCCACCACCGACCTGCCCGAGGCGGTGCTGTACGACGCCATGCGCTACGGCTCGCTGGGCGGGGGCAAGCGGCTGCGCCCCTTCCTGGTGCTGACCAGCGCCGCGCTGTTCGGCGTGGGGGAGGAATGCGCCGTGCGCGTCGCGGCGGCGGTGGAGTTCGTGCACTGCTATTCGCTGATCCACGACGATCTGCCGGCCATGGACGACGGCGACCTGCGCCGCGGCCGGCCCACCGTGCACCGCCAGTTCGACGAGGCGACCGCCATCCTGGCCGGCGACGGCCTGCTGACCTTTGCCTTCGAGGTGCTGGCCGACCCGGCGACGCACGAGGACCCCAACGTGCGCTGCCAGCTCGTGTCGGCGCTGGCCAGGGCGGCGGGGCCGCACGGCATGGTCGGCGGCCAGATGCTCGACCTCATCGCCGAGCACGAGACCTTCGACATGGGCACCGTCACCCGGCTCCAGCGCATGAAGACCGGCGAGATGATCGCCTTCGGCTGCGAGGCCGGCGCCATCCTGGGCAAGGCCGGGGCGCCGCAGCGCCACGCGCTGCACGCCTACGCGCATGACCTGGGCCTCGCTTTCCAGATCGCCGACGACCTGCTGGACATCGAAGGCACCGAGGCGGAGACCGGCAAGGGTGTCGGGCGCGACGCGGTGGCCGGCAAGGCCACCTTCGTGTCCATCCTCGGCCGCGACCGGGCGCGCGCCCAAGCCGAAATGTTGTCCCGCCAAGCGGTTTCGCATCTGGAAATCTTCGACGGACGCGCCGATTTGCTGAAGGCCGTGGCCGAGTACGTCGTGACTCGGCGCGCGTGAATGGAGGACGTGAGAGAGTGACCGTACCAGCCAAGACGCCGCTCCTCGACAAGGTCCACGTGCCCGCCGATCTGCGGGCGCTGAAGCCGGAACAGCTCCGCCAGCTCGCCGACGAGCTGCGCACGGAAACCGTGGACGCCGTCTCGGTGACCGGCGGTCACCTCGGCGCCGGGCTCGGCGTCGTCGAGCTGACGGTGGCGCTCCACTACGTCTTCAACACGCCCGACGACCGGCTGATCTGGGACGTCGGCCACCAGTGCTATCCGCACAAGATCCTCACCGGCCGGCGCGACCGCATCCGCACGCTGCGCATGGGCGGGGGCTTGAGCGGCTTCACCAAGCGGTCGGAGAGCGAGTACGACCCGTTCGGCGCCGGGCACAGCTCCACCTCCATCTCGGCCGGGCTGGGCATGGCGGTGGCGCGCGACCTGCGGGGCGGCCGGAACCACGTCGTCTGTGTCATCGGCGACGGCGCCATGAGCGCCGGCATGGCGTACGAGGCGATGAACAACGCCGGCTCCATGCCGTCGAAGCTGGTGGTCATCCTCAACGACAACGACATGTCCATCGCGCCGCCGGTCGGTGCCATGAGCGCCTACCTGTCGCGTGTCGTCTCGTCGAAGCCGTACCTGTCCTTGCGCCATCTGGCCAAGGACATCGCCGACCACATGCCGCGCCCGCTGCGCGACGCCGCCCGCAAGGCGGAGGAGTACGCGCGCGGTCTGGTCACCGGCGGCACCCTGTTCGAGGAACTGGGCTTCTACTACGTCGGTCCCATCGACGGGCACAACCTCGACCACCTGCTGCCCGTGCTGCAGAACGTGCGCGACGCCGACGATGACAAGCCGGTTCTGGTGCACGTCGTCACCCGCAAGGGCCAGGGTTACGCTCCGGCCGAGGCGTCGGCCGACAAACTGCACGCCGTCGCCAAGTTCGACGTCGTTACGGGGGCACAGGCCAAGGCCAAGGCCAATGGCCCGACCTTCACCCGCGTCTTCGCCGATGCGCTGGTCAAGGAGGCGGAGCACGACCCGCGCATCGTCGCCATTACCGCGGCCATGCCGTCGGGCACCGGGCTGGACGTGTTCGGCAAGCATTTCCCCGACCGCTGCTTCGACGTCGGCATCGCCGAACAGCACGCGGTGACCTTCGCCGCCGGTCTGGCGACGGAGGGATACAAGCCGTTCTGCGCCATCTACTCCACCTTCCTCCAGCGCGCCTACGACCAGGTGGTGCACGATGTGGTGCTCCAGCACCTGCCGGTGCGCTTCGCGCTCGACCGCGCCGGGCTGGTCGGGGCGGACGGCGCGACGCACGCCGGCTCCTTCGACGTCGCCTATCTCGGCTGCCTGCCGGACATCGTGCTGATGGCCGCGGCGGACGAGGTGGAGCTGATGCACATGGTTGCCACCCAGGCCGCCATCGACGACCGGGCGAGTGCGCTCCGCTACCCGCGCGGCGAGGGCCTCGGGTTGGCGCTGCCGGAGCGCGGCGTCGTGCTGCCCATCGGCAAGGGCCGGGTGATCCAGGAAGGCACCAAGGTTGCCATCCTCAGCTACGGCGCGCGGCTGGCCGAGTGCCGCAAGGCGGCGCAGGAACTGGCGGCGCGGGGCCTCAGCACCACCATCGCCGACGCGCGCTTCGCCAAGCCGCTGGACGAGGATCTCGTGCGCCATCTGGCGCTGAACCACGAGGTGCTGATCACCATCGAGGAAGGCTCGGTGGGTGGCTTCGGCAGCTTCGTGCTGCACCACCTCGCCACCACGGGGCTGCTTGATCACGGGCTGAAGGTGCGGCCGATGGTCCTGCCCGACCGTTTCCTCGACCACGACGCGCCGGCGAAGCAGTACGAGGAGGCTGGGCTGGGCGGCCGCGGCATCGTCGACACCGCGCTCGCCGCACTGGGCATGGGGGTGGCGGCGGCCGGCGCCATCGCCTGATTCCCGCTTGGAAGCCCTGATTCCCGCTTGGAAGCATTGTGTGATTTCGGGCCGTCTCCGCACCGCGGGGGCGGCCCATTTGCTGCCGGAACGAAATTTCATCAGGACAGTCGGTCTAACACGTTTTGACTAAGCCCCCCTGCCCGGTGTTCGACTGGTGCGCCGGGTCTTGCCTGATTACCTTTCGATGAAACCGGACTACGTGTTTCCGGAATTCCGTAACGAAGGTTTTGTTCAGATGCTTGGTCTTTCGGCGGCGGGGGCGGAGCGTGGCAGAGATGGAAGCGGCGGCCGGATGCCAGCACCGATGAGCGCCGGCGGACTCGACCCGCGCAACGGGCCGCAGCTCTTCGCGCTGCTGGACGCGGCGCCCGTGCCCATGGCGGTGATCGAGGGGCCGGAGCATCGCTTCTCCTTCGTCAACGCGGCCTGCCGCGCGTTGCCGGCGCGCCGGACGCCCGCCGTGGGGCTGCGGCTGGCCGACTGCTTCCCGGACCTCGTGGAGGTCTGGGGGCTGCGACTGCGCACCATGTACCGCGACGGGCAGGGCGAACGCGTGCGCGACATCGAAATCCGCATGGCCGATGGCGCCCGCCGGTTCTGGGACATGGAGGCGGCGCCGCTGCACGGCGCGGACGGCGCCGTGCACGGCATCGTGGTGACGGCGCACGACGTGACCGACAAGGCAGCGGCCCGCGAGGAGGTCACCGCGGCGCTGGCGGAGAAGGAGGACCTCCTGAAGGAGGTCAACCACCGCATCAAGAACAGCCTGCAGCTCGTCTCCAGCCTGCTCACCTTGCAGGCGCTGACCTCAAGGGACGCGGAAATGCGCCGGCAGCTGCAGGAGGCGTGCGGGCGCATCGGCACCATCGCCCAGGTGCACCAGCGCCTGCACACGGCCGAGAGCCTGCAGGTGCTGTCCGTCGCCCCGTGCCTGCGCGACCTGTGCGCCGAGTTGGCCAGCACAACGCACGCGGCCCAGCAGGGCCGCCGCATCGTGGTGCAGGCCGACGACGCCGAACTGGGCATCGACACGGTGATCCCGCTGACGCTGGCGGTGAACGAACTGGTCAGCAACGCCGTGAAATACGCCTATGCCGAGGGGCAGGCGGGCGACGTGGTGGTGCGCTTCCAAGTCCTGCCGGACGGTGCCAAGCGGCTGACAGTGGCGGACCACGGCCGCGGCCTGCCGGCCGGCTTCAATCCGGCACGCGCCGACACGCTGGGCATGCGCGTGGTGCGCGCCTTCGCCGGCCAATTGAGGGGCAAGCTCTGCGCCGAGGACAACGCGCCAGGCGCGCGTTTCGTCCTGGACCTGCCCTAAATTCCTTGCTCCGGCCGCGCGCGTGCTCCATGCATCGCGCGTGCTGAGGGAGGAAGCGATGGCGAAGCAACGGGTCGACGTGGCGCTGGTGGAACGCGGGCTGGCCGAGAGCCGTGCCAAGGCACAGGCGCTGATCCTGGCCGGCGTGGTCTATTCCGACACCAGACGCATCGACAAGGCCGGCGACACCATCGCCGAGGACGCGCCGCTGTCGGTCAAGGGGCAGGACCACCCTTGGGTGTCGCGCGGCGGGTTGAAGCTGGTGAAGGGGCTGGACACCTTCGGCGTCGATCCGGTGGGCGTCGTGGCGCTGGACGTTGGTGCCTCGACGGGCGGCTTCACCGACGTCCTGCTCAGCCGCGGGGCGGCCAAGGTCTATGCCGTGGACGTCGGGCACGGGCAACTTGCCTGGAAGCTGCGCCAGGACCCGCGCGTCGTGGTGCTGGAGAAGACCAACGCCCGCCACCTGACCCGCGCCGAGGTGCCGGACCCCATCGGCCTCGTGGTCTGCGACGCCAGCTTCATCGGGCTTGAGGTGGTGCTGCCCGGCCCCATGGCGCTGACCGCGCCCGGCGCCCATCTGGTGGCGTTGATCAAGCCGCAGTTCGAGGTCGGCAAGGGCCGGGTGGGGAAGGGCGGCGTGGTGCGCGAGCCGGAACTGCATGCCGAGGTCTGCGAGCGCATCCAGGCGTGGCTCGGCACCCAGCCGGGATGGCGCGTGCTCGGCATCGCCGAGAGCCCGATCCTGGGTCCCGAGGGCAACAGGGAGTTCCTGATCGGAGCGGTGCGGGAGTAGGGGGGCTGACGTTCCTGTAGGTTGGGCTGAGCCCTGCGAAGCCCAACGTCCAGACGTTACCGCCCCGGCACCAATCCTCCCGGCGGGCTGGCGAAGCGGGTGCCGGGCGCGGTGGCTTCGACGATCGGCCGCAGGGCGGCCAGCCAGGGCTTCAGCGCTGCAACCTGACGCAGAACCGCCAGCCCCTGCACGAGGTCGCCCTTGCCCGACGCGAGGTCCATCACCTCCTCCAGCGTCGACTTCGGCGCCGGGAACGGGGTGAGCGTGACCGGCGCGTCGGGCGCCAGCCCGATGGCCTGCCGGGTGCGGGCCAGCGCCGTCTCCTGGTCGCCCAGCTCGTCCACCAATCCCAGCGCCAGCGCCTGATTGCCGGTCCAGGCACGGCCCCTGGCGGCGGCGCGCACCTTGTCGGGCGGCAGCTTGCGGGCGGCCCCCACCTGCGTCAGGAAGGCGGCGTAGGAGGCATCGGCCACCGCGCTCAGGCGCGCCATCTCCGCCTCGTCGAAGGGGCGCGTGAGCGACCACATGCCGGCGTTTTTCCCCTCCTCGATCACGCCCCAGCGCACGCCCAGCTTTTCCGAGAGCGCGCCGGCCGACATCTTGCCGGCGATCACGCCGATGGAGCCGGTGATGGTGCCGGGGGCCGCAACGATCCGGTCGGTGTTCATGGCGATCCAGTAGCCGCCCGACGCCGCCATGTCGCCCATCGAGGCGATGACCGGCTTTCCCGCCTCCCGTGCCCGCACCACGGCGCGGCGGATGGCCTCCGACGCGGTGACGGAGCCGCCGCCGGTGTCGATGCGCAGCAGGATGGCGCGCACATCGTCGTCGTCGATGGCGTCGTTCAGTGCCTCGACCACCGAGTCGGAACCGGCGGTCAACTCGCCCACCGGGCCGCCGCCGCCGCTCTCGCCGCGGGAAATGGTCCCGGCCACGGTGACCAGCGCCACGGTGGGGCCGTCATCGTTCGGCGGGCCGGCGATGTCCAGGTATTCCAGCGCGTCCACCGTCTCCGCCCCGCCGGCCCGGCGCTCGCCCTCGGCGTGCGCCTCGTCGCGGTAGCCGATGCGGTCGACCAGCCGGGCCTGCAGCGCCTCCTGCTCCAGCAGCGGCGCCTGATCGACCAGGGCGCGCACCGCGCCGGCGTCGAGCCTGCGGCCGCGCGCCACGCCGTCGACGATCTGCTGCGTCAGGTCTGCCAGCAGCGCCTCCATCTCCTCGCGGTGGGCGGGGGAGAAGTCGCGCTGGGTGAAGGTCTCGGCGAAGCTCTTGTACTCCTCGCGCTGCTGGACCTGCGGCTGGAGGCCCAGCCAGTCCAGCGCGTCCCGCGCGAAGGGCACCTCGGCCGCCAATCCGGTCAGGCTGACCATGCCCAGCGGCTGCAGCCACACCTCGTCGAAGGCACTGGCGAGATAGTAGGAGCGGTTGCCCGACCCGCCCTCGCCGAAGCCTTCGGAGAAGGCGATGGCGAAGCGGCCGGTGGCGCGGAACCGCTCGATGGCGGCGCGCAGATCCTGCGCCTGGGCGAAGCCCATCTCGTGTCCGCCGACGCGCGCGACGAGGCCGCGCACCCGCCTGTCGGTGCGCGCCCGCTCCAGAGTGTCGAGCATGTCGCGCAACGTCGCCTCGTGCCCGAACAGCGCGGAGAGCGAGCCGGGCGACGGCGAATCGGCCAGCGGCTGGTCGAGGTCCAGTTCCAGCACGATGCGCTCGGGCAGCGTCGGCTCCCGCCGCACGGCGAAGACGATCGCCGCGACGATCCCGGCAAACACCAGGAAGCCCAGGAAGGCAAACAGGCGGACGAGGAACTTGAGCATCCGTGCGGGCTCCGGCGGGACGGGATCGTCAGCGGTCCAGCGTGTGGTACTCGTGGTTCGGCAGCATGTCCACGGCCGTGGCGACGCGGTTGGACATATTGTAGAAGCCGGTCACGTCGGCGATGTCGAAGATTTCCTCCGGCGTGAAGCCGGCCTCGCGCAGCGCCGCGCGGTCCTCCTCGCCCACCGTGTAGGGCTCCTTCGTCAGCTTCCAGGCGAAGTCGAGCATGGCGCGCTGGCGCGGCGCCAGCGGGGCGACGCGGTAGTTCATCACCAGCATCTCGCCTAGTTCCGGATCGCCGGACAGCTTGCGCACTGCTTGCCCATGCGCAACGAGGCAGTAGTAGCAGTGATTGGCGGAGGAGACGACGACCGCGATCATCTCGCGCTCCAGCTTGGACAGCTTGCTCTCGCCCAGCATCAGCTCGTTGTAGAACTGCGCGAAGGTGCGCAGCTTCTTCTGGCGGAAGCTGTAGGCCTGCAGCACGTTGGGCACGAAGCCCAGCTTTTCCGTGCACTTGTCGAAATAGGCCCGCATGTCCTCGTCCAGCGTGGACGGGTCGGGCACGTCGAAGGCCATGGCGTGGTCGGGCTGCGGCATGTGTGGTCCTCCCTTGGTTCGTCGCGTCCAAGGTAGCGGCACCGCCGCATCGCGCAAGCCTTCCATGCGGGCGCTGCCCATCTATTCCCCTCGCAATGCTTGCCGTCCCGTGCCATCAATCATCGTTAAGGCAAGGGTAACCATGACGAATCGGTCGGCGCCATGAGCGAGGCTGCGGGGAAAGGCTGGTCGCGGTTCGATCTGCTGTCCGTGCTGGTGGTCGAGGACGGCGCTTTCATCCGCTCCGTGCTCACCGGCGCGTTGCGCTCTCTGGGCGTTGGTTCGGTTCACGCGGTGGCCAGCGGGGCCGAGGCCATCCGCTTCTTCGAGGAGCGCAAGACGGCCCTGCCGCCCGGCACGGCGCCGGTGGACGTGGTCATCACGGACATCGTGATGCCGGACGTGGACGGGCTGATGCTGCTGCGCTGGATACGCTCCAGCCCGCGCTCGCCCGACAAGTTCCTGCCGGTGCTGATGCTCTCCGGCGCCGCTGACCGCCACTATGTGGAGCAGGCCCGCGACCTGGGGGCGAACGACTTCATCGCCAAGCCGTTCTCGGCTGGCACGGTCGGCGCGCGGTTGCTGCTGTCCATCGCCCGGCCGCGCCGCTTCGTCCTGGCGCACGGCTACTTCGGCCCCGACCGGCGCCGCGCCAACCGCCCGGTCACCATGGACTGCCGCATGACCCGGCCGGAGGAGGTGCTGGTGGTGCACAGCCGCTCCAAGGCCGCGGGCATCGACCGCTACCCGGTCATCCACTTCGAGTTCCCGAACCGCCTGGGCGCCAAGATCGGCCTGAACCCGCGCGACCCGGTGCCCACCATCCCCGCGGCGGTGCTGGAGGCGGCGGAGGCGGAGATCCAGAGCCGGGCCGGCGATTACAGCACCTGGATCGCCGGGGAGGTCGACGCGCTGGGCCGCAACATCGACCGGATGGTCGGCGGCGACCCCGCCCAGGTGGCGGAACTTCTGACGGCGGTGAACCGCACGGCGCACGAGATGCGCGGGCAGGGCGGCATCTTCGGCTATCCGCTGATCACCCACATCGCCAAATCGCTGTACGAGGCGACGCGCGCCGCGGCCACCGCCGTGACGCCCAACGAGCAATTGCTCTACAAGGCGCACGTGGACGCCATTCGCGCCGTGATGCACGGCCGTATCAGCGGTGACGGCGGCGTCACCGGCCAGCAGTTGCTGGCCTCGCTGGAGGTGGCGAAGCGGAAGTACGCCAAGGCGGTGGAGAAGGCGGCGGATTGAGGGGGCTGACGTTGGGTTTCCGGCTTTGGCCTCAACCCAACCTACGACGTTCCTGTAGGTTGGGTTGAGCGCAGCGAAAACCCAACAGCACTTCAGCGCCGCTCGTATGCCTTGAACCGCAGCAAATGGTCGGCCAGCACGCAGGCGACCATGGCTTCGCCCACGGGCACGGCGCGGATGCCGACGCACGGGTCGTGACGGCCCTTGGTGACGATCTCCGCGTCGTTGCCGTCCACGTCGATGGTGCGGCGCGGCACCAGGATCGAGGACGTCGGCTTGACGGCGAAACGCACCACGATGTCCTGGCCGCTCGAGATGCCGCCGACGATGCCGCCGGCGTGGTTCGACAGGAACTCCGGCTCGCCGTCCGGACCGCGGCGCATCTCGTCGGCGTTCTGCGCGCCGGTCAGTTCGGCGGTGGCGAAGCCGTCGCCGATCTCCACGCCCTTCACGGCGTTGATGGTCATCAGCGCCCGCGCAAGGTCGGCGTCCAGCTTGTCGTACAAGGGGTCGCCCAGCCCGACGGGCACGCCCGAGGCCACCACCTCCACCACCGCGCCGATGGAGGAGCCGGACTTGCGGATGCCGTCCAGGTACCCGGTCCAGGTTTCGGCCGCCTTGGCGTCCGGGCAGAAGAAGGGGTTGTTGTCCACCTCCGCCCAGTCCCAGTTGGCGCGGTCAATGCGGTGCGGGCCGACCTGCACCAGCGCGCCGCGGATGCTGATCCGCTCGCCCAGCACCTTGCGCGCCACGGCGCCGGCCGCCACGCGGCACGCCGTCTCGCGCGCCGAGGAGCGGCCGCCGCCGCGGTAGTCGCGGATGCCGTACTTCTGCCAATAGGCATAGTCGGCGTGGCCGGGCCGGAACTTCGACGCGATCTCCGAGTAGTCCTTGGAGCGCTGGTCGGTGTTCTCGATCATGAGCTGGATCGGCGTGCCGGTGGTCTTGCCCTCGAACACGCCGGACAGGATCTTCACCTCGTCCGGCTCGCGGCGTTGGGTGGTGAAGCGCGACTGCCCCGGCTTGCGCTTGTCGAGCCAGGGCTGGATGTCGGCCTCGGTCAGTGGCAGCAGCGACGGGCAGCCGTCCACCACGACGCCGATCGCCGGCCCGTGGCTCTCGCCCCAGGTGGTGAAGCGGAACAGGGTCCCGAAGCTGTTGCCGGCCACCGCCCTTACTCCGCCTTGCCGCCGTTGCCCAGGCTGGCGAGGAGCTGCGCCACCTTCGGCGCCTCGTCCACCGCCACCATGCCCACGGTGTGGTAGCCGGCATCCACATGCAGGATCTCGCCGGTCACGCCCGCGCCCAGGTCGCTGAGCAGGAACAGGGCGGAGCCGCCGACCTCCTGGATGGTTACGTTGCGCTTCAGCGGCGCGTTGTACTCGTTCCACTTCAGGATGTAGCGGAAGTCGCCGATGCCGCTGGCGGCCAGCGTCTTGATGGGGCCGGCGGAAATCCCGTTGACGCGGATGTTCTGGCCTCCCAGATCGACCGCGAGATAGCGTACACTCGCCTCCAGCGCCGCCTTGGCGACGCCCATCACGTTGTAGTGCGGCATCACCCGCTCGGCACCGTAGTAGGAGAGCGTGAGCAGGCTGCCGCCGTCGCGCATCAGCGGTACGGCCCGCTGGCTCACCGCGGTGAACGAGTAGCAGGAGATGTCCATCGTGCGGAGGAAATTGCCGCGCGTGGTGTTGAGATACTTGCCGTCCAGCTCGTTCTTGTCGGAAAACGCGATCGCATGGACCAGGAAGTCGAGCTTGCCCCATTCCGCTTCGATGGCCGCGAAGGTGGCGTCGATGCTGGCCTCGTCGGTGACGTCGCAAGGCAGCACCAGCTTGGCGCCCACCGAATCCGCGAGCGGCTTCACGCGCTTCAGCAGCGCGTCGCCCTGATAGGTGAAGGCGAGCTCGGCGCCGTGCTGAGCGGCGGTCTGGGCAATGCCCCAGGCGATCGAGCGGTCGTTGGCGACGCCCATGATCAGGCCGCGCTTGCCTTCCATGAGCGGCTTCGGGTTCGACATCCGGACCTCGTTTTCCTTGGTGTTCGGCGGTTCATGAAAAAGTGTGGCGCATCCTACACGAAACCCCCGCCCGGTCAAACCGGACGGGGCACCATATGGGCAACCACCGCGGGAGGACTTGCATGACGGCGCCCACCGCGGACAAGCGTGGCCGGTTCCGATGGCCGTCGCGCCTCGTGCGCATGGCGCAGGAGGCGTGGGGCTTCATCAGCTATTCGGCGCTGCGCTTCTACAACGACAACTGTTTCCAGACGGCGGCGTCACTGACCTACACGTCGCTGCTGGCCATCGTTCCGATGATGACCATCGGATTCGCCATCTTCTCGGCCTTCCCGGCGTTCAGCGCGCTGCAGACCCGCGTGCAGGAGCTGATCTTCCGAAACCTCGTGCCGCAGATCGGTGACGCCATCCTGGAATACCTCGGCCACTTCATGGCCAACGCCGGGCAGATGCCGATCTTCGGCGTCATCGGGCTGGCGGTGTCGGCGGTGCTGCTGATCTGGACCATCGAGGGCTCGTTCGCCGCCATCTGGCGCGTCAAGGAGCCGCGCTCGCTGGTCACCCGCATCCTGTCGTTCTGGGCCATCGTGTCGCTGACGCCGCTGTTCGCCGGGGCGAGCCTGTCGCTGTCCGGCTCATTGTGGTCGGCGCTGCAGCTCGTGCACCTGGAGGAACTGGCCGATCCGGTGGCCGGCTTCGCCGGGGTGCTGCCCTTCTTCCTGCAGGTGATCGGCTGCACGCTGCTCTACCTCGTCATCCCCAACCGCACCGTGGACCTGATGGACGCGCTGTGCGGTGGCGTCTTCGGTTCGCTGATGCTGGAGGGGTCGAAGGCGCTGTTCGCCTGGTACATGCGGGAGTACCCGGCCTACCAGACCATCTACGGCGCGCTCTCCACCGTGCCGATCTTCCTGTTCTGGCTGTACATCGCGTGGTCCACCGTGCTGTTCGGCGCCGTCATCACGGCGGCGTTGCCGGAATGGCGCGCCGGCCGCATCACCCGCAGCGGGCCGGAGGGGCTGCTGCCCGCCCAGCGCCTGAGCCTGGCGCTGGCTGTGCTGCACGAGCTGATGGACGCCAGCCGCCTCGGCGTCGGCCTGCGCCGGCGCACCATCGTGGGGCGGGTGCCGGTGGGGGCGGTGCTGATCGACGGCATCCTGGAGCAACTCCGCGATGCGCACTGGGTGGCGCACACCACACGCGACTCCTGGGTCATCACCCGCGACCTGGGCGAGGCGACGCTTTTCGACCTGATGAAGGCGCTGGGCATCGGCCTGCGCGGCTCCGTCAAGGGGCTGGGCGGCCTGGAACTGCCCTGGCAGGAGCGCACCTCGCAGATCCTCGAGGCCGCCGAGCAGAATCAGCAGGAGATGCTGGGCGTGCCGTTGAAGGTGCTGCTGTCCGACGAGGACCAGGGCGGCGGGGCGGCGGCCGGCGGCGGGGCGGTGCCGTTGCGCCCGGGGCGGGAGCGGCGGGCCCAGCATTAGGGCGCGGGCAATAGCGTTTGAACACCTGTTCATGTTCTGCTATCCGTCGCCCAACCGCCGCTGGCGGTGTGTCGAATGCACTACCGCCGGCGGCCTGACCCATGAGCTTCGCGACCGCGCTCGTCCTCGCTTTCAGCCTGTCGATGGATTCCTTCGCGGCGGCGCTCGGCACCGGCGCCGTGCTGCGCCGTCCCGGTGCGTGGGAGGCGCTGCGCGTCGGCATCATGTTCGGCGGCGTGCAGCTCGCCATGCCCATGCTGGGCTTCGTGCTTGGCCTGACCTTCGCCACGTATGTGGAGGCGGTTGACCACTGGATCGCCTTCCTGCTTCTGCTCGGCATCGGTGGCAAGATGCTGTGGGAGGGCGTCTCGGCCGACGAGGACGAGGAGGACGGCCTCTGCGGCCGGCCCGGCCTCACCCAGCTTTTCCTCACCGCGGTGGCGACGTCGATCGACGCGGCGGCGGTGGGGGTGACGCTGGCGGTGATGGACGTCGACATCGTCGGCGTCTGCGTGCTGATCGGGCTGGTCACCTTCGGGCTCGCGTCGGGCGGCGTGCTGATGGGCCGTGCCGTCGGACCGCTGATCGGGAAGCGTGCCGAAATCCTGGGCGGCCTCGGCCTCATCGCCATCGGTGCCAAGATCCTCATCGAACACACGCTGATGTGACCACGAACCCTCCCCCCGCTTTCGGCGGGGGAGGGTGTGAGTGTCACGCCGTCCGGATCGTTCGGATGAAGTCATCCACTTGCCGCGCCAGCGCGGCGGACTGGGTGGTCAGGTCGGAAGCGGCGCGCAGCACCTCGGCGGCGGCGCCGCCGGCCTCCAGCGCGGCCTGGTTGACGCCGGTGATGTTGCGGGTGACCTCGGTGGTGCCCTCCGCCGCCTGCTGCACGTTGCGGGAGATTTCGCCGGTGGCGGCGGTCTGCTCCTCCACGGCGGAGGCGATGCCCGTGGCGATCTGGTTCACCTTCTGGACTGTCTCGGCGATGGAGCGGATGGCGCCCACCGCGTCCATGGTCTCCTTCTGGATCGCCTGGACCTGACCGGAAATCTCCTCGGTGGCTTTCGCGGTCTGGTTGGCCAGTGACTTCACCTCGCTCGCCACGACCGCGAAGCCCTTGCCGGCTTCGCCCGCGCGGGCCGCCTCGATGGTGGCGTTCAGCGCAAGCAGATTGGTCTGCCCGGCGATGTCGTTGATGAGCTGGACGACGGTGCCGATCTTCTGCGCGGCGTCGGCCAAGCCCTCGACCATGCCGTTGGTACGCTCGGCCTCCTCGACGGCGGTCTGGGTGATGCGCGCCGACTCCTCGACCTGCCGGGCGATCTCGCCGATGGAGCCGGCCAGTTCCTCGGCGGCGGCGGCGACGGTCTGCACGTTGGCGGAGGCCTGCTCGGTGGCGGCGGCGACGGCGGATGCCTGCCGGGTCGTCTCCTCGGCGACGGAGGACATGCTCTGCGCGTTGCCCTGGAGCTGCGCGGCGGAGGAGGACACGGCGCCGACCACACCCTTCACCGAACTTTCGAAGTTGTCGGCCAGTTGGTTCATCATGCGCTTCTTCTCCTCGGCGGAGCGCTGCTCGGCCAGCCTGGCCTCCTCTTCCATGCGGTGGTTGCGGATCAGGTTCTCCTTGAAGACCTGCATGGTGCCGGCGATGGCGCCGATCTCGTCCTTGCGGCCGACTCCGTAAATGTCCACGGTGGTGTCGCCGTCGGCAAGCCGCTTCAGGCTGTCCACCGATGTGGCCACCGGCCGGCCGATGCCGAACTGCGCGATCAGGTAGCCGACGGCAATGCCGCCCAGGATGCCGACGACGGCAACGGCGACGACCAGCGTCCGGATTTCCCGCGCGTGTTCGTCGGCGGCCTGGGCTGTGGTTTCCGCTTTCTTGTCGGAATACTGGTTGTAGGCTCGCATCGCTTCCTGCAGCCGGGTCGCGGCGGCGCGCGATGCCAGCGCGGAATCGACGATCTCCTGGCGCGCCTTCTCGTTGGTGACCTGGCTGCCGTTGCGCTTGGCTACGGTGAGCGTGTCGCCGAGTTCCTTGGCGTAAGCGGCGTAGGCCGCGTCCACCGCCCGCAGCAGGTCCGCCTGACGCAGGTCCGCGGTGCCCTTCAGTCGCGACAGCCGCTCTTCCATCTGCTGACGCTCTTCGCGAATCACAGTCTCGGCGTCCGTGAGCTGGCTTGGCGACGGGTCGGCGGCGGCGCGGAATTCCGCGCGGTTGAGGGCGATGACGTTCTGGTTGACCCGCGCGCCCGTCAGCGCCTCGCCGCCGGCCAATTCCACCTCGCGCGTGTCGGTGGTGAGTTCGTGCAGGCCGTTGACGCTGATGACGCTGATCAAGGCCATGATCGCCGCCATCAACCCGACGACGATGAGCACCTTATACAGGATCCGGATATCGCTGAACCGCATGGGATCACCTCGCGTGCTTCTTGTTTGTATCGAGTCGATACTTGCTCACGCAGACGAGGTAAGTCTATCAGACGGAGGTTTGGATCCTCTCCTTTCCACCAATAAAATGATATATCCATAAAGGAGTAGAGGCGCCGGTCCGGCGTTACTCCAGCCCCGCCTTCTTGCGCACATCGTAGCTGCGCTTGGCCGCCCACTTCTCCATGAACTGGACCAGTTCGGTATCGGGTGGGTCGGGCAGGACGACCTTCAGCTTCACGTACTGATCGCCGGTCTGCTTGGACTTCTGGCTGACCACGCCCTTGCCGCGCAGGCGCAGGACCGATCCCGTGTTGGAGCCGGGGGGCACCTTCACGGCGACCGGGCCGCTGACGGTGGGCACGCGGATTGTGGCGCCGAGAATCGCTTCGTTCAGCGTCACCGGCACTTCCACGTGGATGTCGCCGTCCTGGCGGGTGAAGTGCGGGTGCGGTTCGACGTGCACCTCGATGATGGCGTCGCCGGCCGGAGCGCCGCCCAGGCCGGGCAGGCCCTGGCCCTTCAGGCGCAGCTTCTGCTCGTTCTCGGTGCCCGGCGGGATGGCGACGTCGATGCTCTTGCCGCTGGACAGGCTGATGCGCCGCTTGGACCCGACCGCCGCCTCGATGAACGGCACGGTGACGGAATAGGCGATGTCCGTGCCCTTCGCCTTGACGCCGGCTCCGCCGTCCGCCCGCTTGCGCCGCCCGCCGCTGAACAGGTCGGAAAACCAGTCGTCGTTGCCATCGAACTTGGCGAAGGGGTCCTCCGCCTTTTGGCGCGCGTGCGTGCGCCCGCGCGCCGACGAGGAGGAGTAGGAACGGTGCCCGGAGTGCCGTTCCGCACCCGAGCCGTCGATCTCCCCGCGGTCGAAGCGGGCGCGTTTCTCCGGGTCCGACAGGACGGAGTAGGCGGCGGAGATTTCCTTGAACCGCTCCTCGTTGCCGGCATTCCCCGGCCTGAGGTCGGGGTGATGCTCCTTGGCGAGCTTGCGATACGCCTTCTTGATATCCTCGGCGCTGGCGGAGCGCGAGACGCCGAGGACGTGATACGGATCGCGGATGTTGGCCACGTGCAGACGAATCCCGCCCCGGCAGCCGGGGCAAAGCGCCCGCCCCGCGAGGCGCGGGGCCTGGGCGGAAGTGTCAGAATCAGTTCACGATCTTCCACGTTCCGTCGGGCTGTTTGCAAGCGGTTCCATAGGCGAGTTCCGTCCGGCCGTTCACCGTCACCGTCTGCTGGTACTCCCGGCAATAATGGCCGCGGCTGTCATAGCCGTCGCGGGTGGAGGTGATGGTGCCGTTGTTGCCCGACTGCGGGTTGTTCCAGGAGATGCGCTCGCCGACCGGGGCGGCGTAGGCGCGGCTGGCCGCCTGCGACGCGTACTGCTGGTCCGCCTTGTCGAGCGAGCCACCGATCTCGCGGCCGATGAAGGCGCCGAGCAGGGTGCCCACGCCGGTGGCCACCAGCTTGCCGGTGCCGCCGCCGAACTGCGAACCGATCACGCCGCCGGCGAGGGCGCCGCCGACGGTGCCGACGGTCTCCTTGGTGCCGCCGGTCTGACAGCCGGCCAGCAGGGCCGCGGCCGCGATCACAGGAATGAGCTTCTTAGCGAACATCGATGCATGCCTCGACAGATTGCCCGCGGTCTCCCCCCATCCATCGTCCGGCGGGGCCACGGCGCGATGGACATTGGTATAGGCTAACCTATGCTCCGTGTGAATTGGCCAGTGACAAGAAGAACCGGGAACGAGAAGGACGGCTGTCATGAGCGACCTTGACGAACAGGACCCCTACGCGGCCTTCGCCGCCTGGATGGCCGAAGCCGAGAAGACCGAGCCGAACGACCCCAACGCCATGGCGCTCGCCACCGCGGACGCCGAGGGGCGGCCGTCGGTGCGCATGGTCCTGTTGAAGGGCTGCGACGCCCGCGGCTTCGTCTTCTACACCAACACGCAAAGCCGCAAGGGCGAGCAACTGCTGGCCAACCAGCACGCCGCCCTGTGTTTCCACTGGAAATCGTTGCGGCGTCAGGTGCGGGTCGAGGGGACGGTCGAAACGGTGACCGACGCCGAGGCCGACGCCTACTTCGATTCGCGCCCGCGGGAGAGTCGCATCGGCGCCTGGGCCTCACAGCAGTCGCGCCCGCTGGAGGGGCGCTGGGAACTGGAGAAGCGGGTGGCGCAGTTCGCCGCCAGGCACGCCGTCGGCCACGTGCCGCGCCCGCCGCACTGGACGGGTTTCCGCGTCCTGCCCGAGCGCATCGAGTTCTGGCAGGACCGCCCCTTCCGTCTGCATGAGAGAATTCTGTTCTTGCGCGCCGGCGAAGGCTGGACGACCCAGCGCCTGTACCCCTAAAACGCCGCGCACCGGCTTTTCGGGCAGATCAGGGAGGAACGGCCATGGATGGGCGCACGGCGCACGGCGCCGCCGGCGTGTCCGACGGCGACCGGCTGCGGCAGCGGGCGACCTACGCCAGCGTCGGCGTGGCGCTGACGCTGATCGTCGCCAAGTTGGCCGCCTACCTGATGACGGAGTCGGTGAGCGTCCTCTCCTCGCTCATCGACTCCTCGACCGACCTGATGGCGTCCGTTGTGACGCTGCTGGCCGTGCGGCATGCCCTGCGCCCGGCCGACTCCGCGCACCGCTACGGGCACGGCAAGGCGGAGGCGCTGGCGGCGCTGGCGCAGGCGGCGTTCATCGGCGGTTCGGCCGCGTTCCTCGCCATCGAGGCGGTGCGCCGCGTCCTCACGCCGCAGCCGGTCACGCAGGGCGCCATCGGCATCGCCGTCATGGTTCTTTCCATCGTGCTGACCGCCGCGCTGATCGCCTTCCAGCGCCACGTTGTGGCGCGCACGGGTTCGGTCGCCATCGGCGCCGACCGTCTGCACTACGCGGGCGACCTGCTGATGAACTCGGCGGTCATCGCGGCGCTGCTGCTCACCGCCTGGACCGGCGTCGCCGCCATCGACCCGCTGTTCGGCCTGGGCATCGCCGCTTTCCTGCTGAAGGGCGCCTGGGGCGTCGCCAAGGAAGCGCTGAACGTGCTGATGGACCGTGAGCTGCCGGAAGCGGAGCGCGCGCGCATCACCGGCCTCGTGGTCGCGCATTCCGGCGCCAAGGGCATGCACGACCTGCGCACGCGCTCCACCGGCACCGGCGTCTTCATCGAACTGCACCTGGAACTGGACCCCGCGATCAACGTGGTGCAGGCGCACGACATTACCGACGCGGTCGAATGCGACCTGCGCGCCGCTTTCCCGAACGCCGAGGTCATCATCCACCAGGAACCCGCCGGTCTGGCCGACGAGCGCCTCGACAACCGCATCGCGGGGGCGTAGGGCTGGCCACGCCCGCTTTCGGCGAGATTCAGGAAGCATATGCAATCAAGTGGAACCTTGCCTATCCGTCGGTATGCCGTAACCAAAGTGCGACTTTAGTCCGGGGTGCCGGATAGAACGCCTGTCCGATGTTGCGATTTTGCAAGAAAGTTGCAATAATTGAGTCGGGGAGTGAACCTTTTCTCCACCACAAAAAAACAAGCGGCGGACGATAATGGATAGCACGTTCGGCAACCGCACGTACCTCATCGCCGATATTGCTGCGGAAGCGGGAACCCTCGGTATCGAGATCGCGGACGTAGCCGGCCATGTCGAGGACGTGAGCGGTCGAATCAACAAACAGGCGGAAGTCTTCGCACAACTCCGGGAGACCGGTGCGAAGATGACCTCCAGCACCCGGAACATCTCGGCGGCCTCGTCGATTGCCCGCACGGTGACCGAGCGGGCGCGGCAGGAGGTGGAGACGTCGCACGACCGCGTCCAGCAGTCGCTGTCCGACATCCACACCCTGGTTGCCGCGGTCGGCGGCATGGAAAGCCAGATCGCCGGCCTGCGCGAGGCGCTGGAGCGCGTCGGCAAGGTCGCCAAGGAGATCTACGCGATCGCCAAGCAGACCAACCTGCTGGCGCTGAACGCGACGATCGAGGCGGCGCGCGCGGGCGAGGCGGGCCGCGGCTTCGCCGTCGTGGCGGGCGAGGTGAAGGCGTTGTCCACCAAGACCTCGGAAGCCACCGCCGAGATCGACGCGACGCTGAAGTACCTGAACGAGCAGGCGCAGCGTCTGATGACCGAAAGCTCGGCCTCGGCCAGCAAGGCGCGTGCGGTCAGCGAGGGCACGGTGTCCATCGGCGCGGTGATCGACACGGTGGGTCGCGCCATGTCGGAGCTGACCAGCGAGACCGACAAGATCGATCACGCAGCGTCCGAGATCGGCGAGAACTGCCTGGAGCTGGAGCGCGAGATCGGTGACCTCGCGGTCGGCGTCCAGCTCTCCAACGAAAACCTCGGGCAGGCCCGCGACCGCATCAACAACCTGCTGGGCATGGGCGAGCGCCTGATCGGCATCACCGCCGAACTGGACGTGGAAACGGTGGACACGCCGTTCATCCGTGCCGCCCAGCAGGGCGCCGCCAAGATCTCCGCCGCCTTCGAGGACGCGCTGGCGCGTGGCGAGATCGGCGAATCCGACCTGTTCGACCAGACCTACGTGCCGGTGCCGGGTTCGAACCCGCAGCAGTTCACGACCCGCGCCATCAACTTCCTCGACCGTGTCCTGCCGGGTATCCAGGAACCCGTGATAGCCGAGAACGACCGCGTGGTGTTCTGCGTGGCGCTGGACACCAACGGTTACCTGCCGACGCACAACAGGAAGTTCAGCCAGCCGCAGGGACCCGACCCGGTGTGGAACGCCGCCAACTGCCGCAACCGCCGCATGTTCAACGACCGCGTCGGCCTGTCCGCCGGCCGCAACGTCAAGCCGTTCCTGTTGCAGACCTATCGCCGCGACATGGGCGGCGGCAAGTACGCGCTGATGAAGGACGTCTCGGCTCCCGTGATGGTCCGCGGCCGCCATTGGGGCGGGTTGCGGGTGGCCTACAAGGTGTGACGACAACGCCCTCTCCCGCCGCACGCTGACCAGAGGCCAGCGCACGGCGGGAGAGGGAAGGGGCCCACGAAGTGGGAAGGATGTTGGGGCTCGACCCAACCTACGCCGGATCCTTGCCGCCGTCTTTCTTTCGTCGTCCATGAAACACCCCACCCGCGCGGCCGTTTGCCTTGCGGGAGGGCCCCATGGACCTTGACGTTCTTCTGCTCAGCCGGCTGCAGTTCGCCTTCACGATCGGCTTCCATATCCTGTTTCCCACCTTCACCATCGGCCTGGGCCTGTTCCTGGTCGTGCTGGAGGCGCGTTGGCTGTTCTGGGGCGAGCAGGGAGCGTACCGCCTGGCCCGCTTCTGGAGCGGGGTGTTCGCGCTGGCGTTCGGCGTCGGCGTGGTGTCGGGGCTGGTGCTGTCCTACGAACTGGGCACCAACTGGGCACGCTTCTCCGCGTACACCGGCAACCTGCTGGGCCCGATCATCAGCTACGAGGTGCTGACCGCCTTCTTCCTGGAGGCCGGGTTCCTCGGGATCATGCTGTTCGGCTGGACACGGGTGGGGCCGCGCGTGCACTTCTTCGCCACCTGCATGGTGGCGTTGGGCACCATCATTTCCGCCTTCTGGATTTTGTCCGGCAATTCGTGGATGCAGACGCCGGCCGGCTATGCCGTCGAGGACGGGCGGGTGATCGCCACCGACTGGTGGGCGGCGGTGTTCAACCCCTCCTTCCCCTACCGCTTCGCGCACATGGTGGTGGCGGCGCTGCTCGCCTCGGCTTTCGCCATCGCCGGGGTGGCGGCGTGGTACCTGCTGCTGGGCGTGCACGAGGAGTTCGCGCGGCGGACCTTCTCGCTGGCCATGTGGATGGCCGCCGTGGCGGCGCCGACGCAACTGGTGATCGGCGACCTGCACGGGCTGAACACGCTGGCCCACCAGCCCATGAAGGTCGCCGCCATGGAATCGCTGTGGGACACGCAGCGCGGCGCCCCCTTCGTCCTCTTCACCATCCCCGACGAAGCGGGCGAGCGCAACCGGGCCGAGGTCGCCATCCCCCGCGCCGGCAGCCTGATCCTGACGCACAGCCTGGACGGCGAGGTGAAGGGATTGAAGGAGGTGCCGCCGCAGGACCGCCCGCCGGTCGCCATCGTCTTCTTTGCCTTCCGCATCATGGTGGGCATCGGCCTGCTGTTCATCGCCGTGGCGGCCGTGGGGCTGTGGCTGCGCCGGGAGGGGCGGCTGTACACGGCGCGCTGGTTCCACCGGCTGTGCCTGTGGGTGTCCCCGCTGGGCTTCGTGGCGGTGCTGGCCGGCTGGACGGTGACCGAGGTCGGGCGCCAGCCGTGGATCGTCCACGGATTGCAGCGCACGGCCGACGCGGTGTCGCAACTACCGGCGGCGTCGGTGGCGACGACGCTGGCGCTGTTCGTCGCCGCCTACACGGTGCTGCTGCTGGCCTTCCTGGCGTTCTTCCTGCGGATGGTGCGCAACGGTCCCAACTACACGCTGGAACCGCCGCACTTCCAGGACAAGGCGCGCACCATCTACGGCCGGCATCCCGCCCGCGGCACGGCGGCGGAGTGAGGGGGTAGGGCATGCCATTCGACGCCGGCCTCTTCGACCTGCCGCTGCTGTGGAGCGCCATCATCGCGCTGGGCGTCTTCATGTACGTGCTGCTCGATGGCTTCGACCTGGGCGTGGGCATCCTGTTCCCCTTCACCAGCCGGCGCGAGGAGCGTGACGCCATGATGAACAGCGTCGCCCCCGTATGGGACGGCAACGAGACGTGGCTGATCCTCGGCGGCGCCTCGCTGTTTGGGGCCTTTCCGCTGGCCTACGCCACACTGCTGCCGGCGCTGTACCTGCCGGTGATGGTGATGCTGTTCGGCCTGATCTTTCGCGGCGTGGCGTTCGAGTTCCGCTTCAAGGCGCGGGAGCGGCAGGGGTGGTGGGACGCCTCGTTCTTCGTCGGTTCCCTGGTGGCGACCTTCGCGCAAGGGGTCGTGCTGGGCGCCTTCATTACTGGCCTGGCCGTGGAGGCGGTGCCGGAGGGGGGCTGGCGCTACACCGGCGGCCCGTTCGGCTGGCTGACGCCGTTCAGCCTGATGACCGGTGTCGGGCTGGTGTGCGGTTACGCGCTGTTGGGCGCCACGTGGCTGGTGATGAAGACGGACGGCCGGCTGCAGGACAAGGCCTTCCGCGCGGCGCGGCGGCTGACGGCGCTGGTGGTGCTGTTCATCGCGGTGGTCAGTGTGTGGACGCCGCTCGCCCACCCGGACATCGAGGCGCGCTGGTTCCGCTGGCCGAACCTGCTTTACCTCTCACCGGTGCCGCTGGTGACCGGGGCGGTGGTTCTGTCGCTGTGGGCGGCGCTGGGCCGGCGGCGGGAGACGGCGCCCTTCGTGCTATCCATGCTGCTGTTCCTGCTGGCCTATCTGGGCCTCGCGATCAGCCTGTGGCCCTACGTGGTGCCGCGCGCGCTGACCATCTGGGACGCCGCATCGCCGCCGGACAGCCAGCTCTTCCTGCTGGTGGGGGTGGCGGTGCTGCTGCCGATCATCCTGGCTTACACCGCCTTCTCCTACCGCGTCTTCCGCGGCAAGGTGGCGGATTCGCACGGGTATCACTGACGTCAGCGGCTGCGCCCCTGGTTGAGCGCGGCACGCAGCGGTGAGGCGTGACGGTGCGGATCACAGTCCGCTGTGGGGGTCTGTGCGGGCACGGCCGGGCGCACCACCGCATCAATGGCTGCCGCCATGGCCGGGTCCGGCACACCGGAGCGGCGCTGCTCCGCCACGTCGCGGGCAAGCCGATGCGCGTGGTCGATGATGCGATGTCGGAAATCATGGTCCAGCGCGTCGAAGGCTGCCTTGGCCAGCGTCAGGTTCTCGGCGGTTGGCGTCACCGCCGCCGTCTCCAGCGCACGCTCCAGCAGGCGGAACTCGACGATGCCCGGCACCCGCTCGCGGTGTACCGCATCCGCAAGGACGCGGATGGCATTGGGGGTGGTATCGGCCGGCCGCAGAGTCATGGCTGCAAGAGTAGAATGCGCGCCCGGCTGCGGGAAGGCGATGGCACAATTTGTCGAAACTCGCTGCATATTCGGGTCTGCATTTTCACCGTTTGTTACAACTCGGACATTTCCCTGAAACATGCGGGGCCTATCCCTTCAGGGGAGCGAGGACCGCATGCTATGCTGAACGACGTGCATCAGGCAGAGGGCGACATCATCGACGCGGCGACCGTCTGCGTTGTTGCGGCCGACGTCATCTCGGCCCAGCAGAAGCAGGCCATCCTGGGCAAGCTCGCGCGGTTTCGGGACGAGCGCGGCTGCGCCCATCTGGTGTGCAGCGCGTGCGAACACCGCGCCGGCTGCGAACGGCGTGTCTTCGACATCATGGGACAGCATTGATGCCAGAGGCGCTTGATGGCTTCCATCGGGCGCCTTTGGCACAAACCCGACAGCGCATTGGGCAGCAATGCGCGAAAGGGTCATACGGCCGGCCGAACATGGAAGCATTCATGTGCCGGCGCGTATGATCGCGGCCTGTGACGACCGTCACTGCACGCGCTCGCATGTGTGCTAGAATGTCGCATTTGGCTGGCGCGTGCTGTCGGCCGCGCATTCGGCACTGGGCGGGCGCATGGGCTTCACTCTCACCTTCTGGGGCGTGCGGGGCACGGTGCCGTGCCCGATGGTGTCCTGCATGGGCTATGGCGGCAACACGAGCTGCGTCGAACTGCGCGTCGGCGGCCAGAGCCTGATCCTCGACGCCGGCACCGGCATCCGCGCGCTCGGCCGGCGCCTGCTGGACGAGGGTGAGAGCAAGGCCACGCTGCTGCTCAGCCACACCCACCTCGACCACATCGCCGGCTTTCCGTTCTTCGCCCCAGCCTACACGCCGGGATTCGCGCTGCGCATCGTTTCTGCTCACCGCGACGGTGCCCCCGGGATCGAGGCGGTGCTGGCGCGCCAGATGGAACAACCGCTGTTCCCGGTGCCGCTCGCCACGCTGGCCGGCGACCTCAGCTTCGTCGAGGTGGTGGCGGGCACGGCCTTCCCCCTGGAGGACGGCATCCGCGTGCGCACCGCCGCGCTGAACCACCCGGACGGCGCCACCGGCTACCGGGTCGAGCACGCCGGCAAGGCGGTCTGCTACGTCACTGACACCGAACACGTGCCCGGCCAGCCGGACCAGAACGTGCTGGACCTGATCGCCGGCGCCGACCTCGTGCTGTATGACAGCACCTACACGGATGCGGAGTGGGCGCAACGCGTCGGCTGGGGGCATTCGACCTGGACAGAGGGCGTGCGGCTGTGCCGGGCGGCCGGCGTCAAGCGGCTGGCGCTGTTCCATCACGACCCCGACCGCGACGACGTCGGCATGGCCGCGCTGGAGGCCGAGGCGCAGGCCGCCTGGCCCGGCCATGTCTTCGCCGCGCGCGAAGGCGCGACCGTGGACCTGCTGGCGCGGTAGCCGCGGGGCCAAGGCGCCGCTATAAGCGGAACCTCCTTCCGCTGCTGTCCGTCCCCTCCATGACCGCCACCGTCGTCGCGCTGTTCGCCGCCACCTATCTGGGCATGGCGCTGGGGCGCCTTCCGGGTCTCGCCATCGACCGCACGGGGATCGCGCTCGTCGCCACCATCGCGCTGTTGGGTGTCGGCGCGCTGGACGAGGGGCAGGTCGTCGCGGCGATCGACTTCCCGACGCTGTTCATCCTGTTCGGCCTGATGATCCTGTCGGCGCAGTACGCGGCCAGCGGCTTCTATGACTGGTGCGCGCTACGCATCGCCCGCAGCGCCCGGTCGCCGGAGCGGCTGCTGGCGGTGACGGTGGCCGTGGGCGGGGCGCTGTCGGCGGTGCTGGCCAACGACGTGGTGGTGTTCGCCATGACGCCGATGCTGTGCGTCGGGCTCCAGGCGCGCGGGCTCGACCCGCGGCCGTACCTGATCGCGCTGGCCGGCGCGGCCAACGCCGGCTCGGCCGCCACGGTGATCGGCAATCCGCAGAACATCCTGATTGCACAGACCGGCGGGCTGGACTTCTGGCGCTTCCTGGCGGTGTGCGGCGTGCCGGCCCTGATCGGGCTGGTTGTTGTCTACATGGTGGTCCGCCGGGTGTGGCGCGCCCGGCTGGCGCTGCCCGGCGGCGCGCCGGACGACGTGGTGCGGGTGGTGGAGGTCGACCGTTGGCAACTGCGCAAGGCGGTGGCGGCGACCGTCGTGCTGCTGGCGCTGTTCGCCTCGCCCATGCGGCAGGACATCGGCGTGCTGATCGTCGCAGGCGCCATGCTGGTCAGCCGGCGGCTGGCGACGCGCGGCATGCTGGGCATGGTGGACTGGCACCTGCTGGTGCTGTTCGCCGGGCTGTTCGCGGTCAACCACGCGCTCGGCCTCACCGGCATCCCGGCGGAGGCGGTGGCGCGCCTGTCGGCGGCCGGCTGGTGGCCGGACCGGCTGGCGGTGATGACGCCGCTGGCGCTGGTCGCCAGCAACACCATCGGCAACGTGCCGGCCGTCGTGCTGCTGCTCAAGGCCTGGGCGCAGCCGCCGGAAGGGGCGCTGTACGGGCTGGCGCTGCTGTCCACGCTGGCCGGCAACCTGATGCTGACCGGCAGCCTGTGCAACATCATCGTCGTCGAGCGCGCCGCGCTGGCGGGCGTGCGCCTGGGCTTCGCCGAGCACGCGCGTTGCGGCGTGCCGATGACGCTGCTGTCCATGGCCGTCGCGGTCGCCTGGTTGTGGGCGACCGGCTGGATGGCGTTCGCGTAGGCGTTCTCGCCCGATAATTGGAACGCCGGCCCCGCTTGCGCTACGCTTGACCGTCGCAGGGCGGAGGAGCGGTCCGTGAGCCTCGTCGAGCAGTTCATCGAATTCATCGATTCCACCCGCACCCCGTCGGTGCGCGAGCTGAGCCGGCGCGTGCTGCACAAGTGCCGGGAACTGACCGGGGCCGAGGCCGGCACCATCTTCATCCTGCGCGGCCGTGGCCGGACGCGGCACCTGGAGGCGGTCAGCGTGCAGAACGACGCGGTGCGCACCGTCGGACGCAGCTTCGTCATTCCGGCCGACACCTCCTCCATTGCCGGGGCGGTGGCGCTGACCGGGGAGACGGTGTTCGTCGATGACGCCTACGCCATCCCACCGGACCGCCCCTATCGCTTCAACCCGTCCTTCGACGAGAAGACGGGATTTCGCACCCGCTCCATTCTGGCCTTTGCGCTGAAAGGCTTCGACAGCAAGCCCGAGGGGGTGGTGCAACTCATCAACCGGCGCGACGGCGATGCGGTGAAGCCCTTCCTGCCCGAGCACGAGGCGATGATAGCGCCGGTCAACCACATCGTCGGCCGCGCGCTGGAGCGCGCGGTCATGGTGGAGAACCTGGCCGAGAGCAACCGCCGCCTGCGCCAGCAGCGCGAGACCATCGCCACCCTGCACGCGGATACCGAACGCGCCTTCATGGTGTCGGTCCAACTCCTCGCCCGCGCGGCCGAGATCCACGACGAGGACACCGGCAATCACATCCTGCGCGTCAACGAATACGCTCACGCGCTGGCCCGCCGCGCCGGCTGCCGCAAGGCATTCTGCGACGAGATCCGCTACTCCGCCGCCCTCCACGACGTCGGCAAGATGAGCGTCGATCAGGCGGTTCTGCACAAGAAGGGCCGCCTCGACCCGCACGAACTGGCCGAGATGCGCCGCCACCCCGTGTACGGCTGGGAGATCCTCAGCACCTCCGACCGGCTGCGCATGGCCGCTGAGATCGCGCTCTGCCATCACGAACAGTGGGCCGGCACCGGCTACCCCGAGGGACGCAAGGGGGAGGAGATTCCGCTGTCCGCCCGTATCGTGGCGATTGCCGACTGCTACGACGCGTTGCGCAGCGTGCGCCCCTACAAGCCCGGTTTCAGCCACGCCGAGGCGCTGGCGATCATGACCCTGGGCGACGACCGCATCGACCCGGCGAGCCATTTCGACCCGCGCCTGTTGGCGCTGTTCGCCCAGCACCACGAAGAGTTTGCCCGCATCTGGAACGAGTTGAGGGACGAGGCGCCCGCGTCAACCCCGGCGTGAGTGCCGCCGTTGCGTCGAATTGCTGCACTGCACCGGAAGGATCCTGCGTGCGGTCTCCTCCCCCATGTGCTAACTCTTTGGCGGTATGCCTTAGGAGTAGCGCGGCAAACGATGATGGCCAACGGCGTCGACTATCACGAGCTTGTCTGGAGTGACGATCTGTCGTTGGGTGTCGAGGAGATCGACGCCCAGCACAAGGAATGGATCGACCTCGTCCACCGCTTCCAGATGGCCGTGGTCGAGGGCCGCTCGCGCGAGGAGGTGTACGACACACTGGCCGCGGCCGTCTTCTACACCGAGAAGCACTTCGCTCATGAAGCGGAACTGATGCAGGAAGCGGGCTACCCGTTCATCGACGATCACATGGTGCAGCATGATCTGGCGCGCCAGCGGATCCATGCCTTCACCACCGGTACCGTGCCGGAGGAGGGGATCTGCGAGTATCTGGCCGAATTCCTGCCGCAGTGGCTGATGCTGCACATCAACTCGTCCGACCGCAAGTTCGCGCGCTGGTTGAACGGCGCCGACCAGCACCCCTGCGCACCGGCCGGCACCCCCTCCGGCCGCGTGTTCTCCGACATTCCAGTGTAGCAGGGGCGGCGCGGCGCGGGGGGTCAGGCCGGCTTCGGGGCCGGCTCGTCGCGCACGAAGCCCTTGAACATGTCCTCGATCAGTTCCTGGCCGACGTCGCGGGTGATGAACACCAGCTTGGAGCGGCGGTCGTCGTCAGGCCATTCCTCCAGCCGGACGGGCGGGTGGAACATGTGTTGGACGCCATGCACCACGACGGGCATGTCGGTCTCGACGACGTTGAGGATGCCCTTGATGCGCAGCATGTCCGGCCCGCGCACGGTGATCAGCGCCTCCATGAAATCGACGAAGCGGTCCCAGGGGATCGGCTCCTCGACAATCATGCAGAAGGCGCGGACGTGGTCGTCGTGGCGGTTCTCGTCGTGGTCGTGACCGCAGTCCGGCCCGCATTCGGGGCCGTGCTCGTGTCCATGCCTGTGATCGTGCCCGTGGTCGTGATGATGATCATGGTGGTCGTGCCCGTGCTGTTCGCCGCGGTACGCCTCTTCCTTCAGCCAGCGGGCGACGTCCGGGCTCTTGGTCTCGGGATTGTAAAGGCCGGCGTCGAACAGCGTGGCCGGATCGACGGCGCCAAAGGCGGCGGGGATCACCGGGGCGGCCGGATTGAGGGCGGCCAGCCGCTTGCACAGCGCCAGCGTCGTGTTGGGCGTGGCGGCGTCGGTCTTGGTCAGCACGATGCGGTCAGCGACGGCGGCCTGCTTGACGCTCTCCGGGTGCTGGTCGAGCTGTCCGGAGCCGTGCACCGCATCCACCGTGGCGACCACGCCATCCAGGCGGAAGCGCGCGGCCAGCAGCGGGTCGGACATCAGGGTGTGGATGATGGGTGCCGGGTCGGCCAGCCCGGTCGTCTCGACGATGACGCGGTCGAACTCCGGGATCTGGGCGCGCACGCGCTTGAGGAACAGGTCCTTCAGCGTATCGACGAGGTCGCCGCGCACCGTGCAGCACACGCAGCCGCTGTCGAGCACCAGCATGTTCTCGGTCGATTTGGCGACCAGCAGGTGGTCGAGCCCGACCTCGCCGAACTCGTTGATCACCACGGCGGTGCGTGCCATGCCGGGATGGTGCAGCAGGTGCTGGAGCAGCGTGGTCTTGCCGGAGCCGAGGAAACCGGTCAGCACGGACACGGGGAACCGCTGGGTGGAAACGGTGTCGCTCACGGGGTTTTCTCCTGGCAATCGGAACACAGGCCGCGCACCTCGACGGTCGGGCGGCGGACGCGGAAGCCGCGCCCGGCGGCCCCCGCCTGGATGGCATCGCGGATGGACGGGTCATCGATCTCCACCGCCGTGCCGCAGCCCTCGCACACCAGGAACTGTCCGGTGTGCGCACCGCCCGGCGTGGTGCAGCCAACGTAGGCGTTGAGGCTCTCGATGCGGTGGACGAGCCCCTGCTCGACCAAAAATTCCAGCGCGCGGTAGACGGTGAGCGGCGCCGCCGGCTTGCCGCCCTGCTGGCTGAGGTCGTCGAGGATGGCGTAGGCGCCGCGCGGCTTGTGGCTGGTCCACACCAGCTCCAGCACCCGCCGCCGCAGCGACGTCAGCCGCGCGCCACGGGCGGCGCACAGCGCGTCGGCGCGGGTCAGCGCGTCGGCGATGCAGGTGTCGTGATCGTGATCGGCCAGCGTCATGATGTTACGATATAACACTGCCGCCGAGGGACGGAAACCTCGAACGCACGGTCGTCCGCCGGAACGCGAAAAGGGCGGCCCGCCGGCCGCCCTCCTCATGTGCGTGCGGTCCGCCGTCAGGTGCCGACGATGCCGCCGTCCTTCTTCGTGATGGCGACCACCGAGGGGCGCGGGGGCATGTCCGGCTGGAAGTCCGGCCAGCGGGTGGCCGGGTCCTCGAAGCTCGACGTCTTGCCCTTGAACTTGTCCCACTGGTCGACGCCATCGGTGGCCGGGTGCTGCACGGCCACGAACAGCGTGCGGTCGTCCGGCGCGAAGCAGGGGCCGCACATCTCCGCTCCCACCGGCACGCGGAAAAACATCTTCGACAGGCCGCGCAAGCTTCCCTCGGTCTCCACCGCCCACACGCCGTCGGCGGTACCCGACGCCTTCTTCCAGTTCTCGCCCTGGTCGGTGGTCACCCACAGCCGGCCGGCGTTGTCGACGGCGCCGTTGTCGGGGCAGGCGAACATGCCATTCTTGCTGGTGGCGGCGTGGAACTGGCCGCCCACCTCCGGCGCGCCGCCGCGCACCAGCATCTGCCACGCGAACCTTGTGGCGGCGTGGTCGCCGTCCGGCGGCACCAGCTCGACGATGTGGCCCCAGTTGTTGGCTTCGCGCGGGTTGGCGGCGTCCACCTGCGCGGCCGTGCGCTTGCTGTTGTTGGTCAGCATCACGTAGACCTTGCCGGTCTTCGGGTTGACCTCGATGTCCTCCGGGCGGTCCATCTTCGTCGCACCCAGCGCGTCGGCGGCGAGGCGGGCGTTGACGAGCACCGTGGCCTGGTCGGGGAAGCCCTTGTCGACGGTCAGCGGACCCTGGCCGTGCACCAGCGGCAGCCATTCCACCGTCGCGTCGGGGTGGAACTTCGCCACGTACAGCGTGCCCTCGTCCAGCAGGTCCATGTTCGCCGCACGGTTCGCCGGGTCGAACTTCTTGCCGGCGACGAACTTGTAGACGTAATCGAAACGCTCGTCGTCGCCGGTGTAGGCGATCACGGTGCCGTCCTTGCCTACGGCCAGCGAGCAGGCTTCGTGCTTGAAGCGGCCGAGCGCGGTGCGCTTCTTCGGCACGGAGGCCGGGTCGTACGGGTCGATCTCGACGATCCAGCCGAAGCGGTTGGACTCGTTCGGTTCCTTGGCCATGTCGAAACGATTGTGGTGCTGGCCCCAGTTGTACCAATTGCCGGGCAGGCCATAGCGCTTCAGAACCTTGGCGCGCGGGTCGGCGTCGTCCGCCTTGCCCCAGAAGTAGCCGTTGAAGTTCTCCTCCGCCGACAGCCAGGTGCCCCAGGGCGTCATGCCGCCGGCGCAGTTGTTCAGCATGCCGCGGACCCTGGTGCCGGTCGGGTCGCCGGACGTCTTGAGGAGATCGTGGCCGGCGGCCGGGCCGGTCAGCAGGCACTCGGTCTCGCCGGTGATGCGGCGGTTGTAGGGGGACTTCGGATGGTAGGTCCACGCACCATCCACCTTGCGCACCTCGACCACGGTGCCGCCGTGCGCCGCGATCTCGATGTCGACAAGGTCGCTGGTCATGCGGGAGAACTTGGCTTTCTGCTGCTCCTCGCCCACGCCGGGGAACATGACCTCCTCGTCGGTGTACTCGTGGTTCACGCAGAGCAGGCCGTGGTCGGCGCTGGTGGAGCCCGGCGGCAGTGGCGCGTAGCCGACGAAGTCGTTGTTGTAGCCGAATTGCCTGGCTTGGGCTGCGGCGGTCTGCTTCATCGGGTCGAAGGCTGGTGCGTCGGGCAGCACCGGGTCGCCCCAGCGGATCAGCACCTTCGCCTCGTAGCCGGGGGCGACGTGGTGGGTCTCGTCCACCCCATGTTCGATCTCGGTGAAGGTGAAGGCGGGCGCCGGCCCCGCCGCGGCGGCCCCACGGCTTGATGCCAGCAGCCCCGGCCCCAGCAGGGCGCCGGCGGCGGTGGCGGCCAGCATGCCGCGCATCACGCCGCGCCGGCCGTACCGGGCGTTGAGGACGTCGCCCAGCGTCGGGTTGTCCGTGGGGTTGCTGCCGATGTCCTCGATCGCCTCGGCGGTCAGGTAGCTGGTGCCCTTGATGGGGGTGTCCATGATCCCTCCTTTGCGCCCCGCAGGGGCGGTCCCGTGTCGGTGGGGACCATAGACGGCGTCCGTGACACCTTCTTTGCACCCGCATGAACGCCCTGTTAATCCCGTTCCGGCAAGGCCCGGAAGGCGTCCAGCGCACGGTCGCGGGCAGCGGCATGATCGAGGATAGGGTGCGGGTACGTCTTGCCCAGCCGCACGCCGGCCTGCGCCAGCACCGCCGCCGGCGCCAGCCAGGGCTTGTGGATCCAGGCGTCGGGCAAGGCGGCCAGTTCGGGAACCCAGCGGCGGACGTAGTCGCCGCGCGGATCGTAGGTCTCCCCCTGCAAGACCGGGTTGAACACGCGGAAGAAGGGGGCGGCGTCGGCTCCGCAGCCGGCGACCCACTGCCAGTTGGCCGGGTTGTCGGCGGGATCGGCGTCGACCAGCGTGTCCCAGAACCAGCGCGCCCCGGCTTGCCAGGGAATCAGCAGGTCCTTTACCAGGAAGGAGGCGGCCACCATGCGCACCCGATTGTGCATCCATCCCGTGTGCCAGAGCTGGCGCATGCCGGCATCGACGATGGGATAGCCGGTCCGGCCGCGCTGCCAGGCGCCCAGCCCGTCCTCGTCGTCGCGCCAGGGGAAGGCGGTGAAACGCTTGTCCATGGGGGCGTGGGCGAGGCCGGGTTCGTGGTGCAGCAGATGGTGGCAGAATTCCCGCCAGCCGAGTTCGCGCAGGAAGGCCTCGATGCCGGCCGTCGCCTCCGGCTTGGCGTGGGCCGTTATCCGCGCCGCGTGCCAAACCTGCCGCGGGCCGATCTCGCCCCAGCGCAGGTGCGGTGACAGGCGTGAGGTGCCCTCCACGCCGGGGCGGTCCCGTTCGGCCTTGTAGCCGGCGGCGGTGGCGACCAGGAATTCGGCCAGCCGATCGCGCCCGCCATCCTCGCCCGGCTGCCAGTTCTCGCGCAGGCCGCCGGCCCAATCGGGGGCGGTGGGCAACAAGCCCCAGTCGGTCAGGGATGCGCCGGGCAGCGGGCGGGCGAAAGCGGCGAGTCGGGCCGGTGCGGGCATTGGCGCCGATGGCTCCGGCATCGCCAGACATCGGCGCCAGAACGGTGTGAAGACGCGGAAAGGCTGGTCACCCTTGGTGCGCACCGTCCACGGTTCGAACAGGAGGGTGGCGTTGAAGCTCTCGACGCGCAGGCCGCGGCCGCGCAACCCCTCCTTGATGCGGGTATCGCGCACCCGGCCGGCCGTGGCGTAGCGGCGGTTCCACAGCACGGCGCCGGCCCCGGTTTCGGCCACCAGATCCTCGATCACGCGCAACGGATCGCCGCGGCGCAGGAGAAGCGGCGCGCCCAGATGGCCGAGCGCGTCGGACAGCCGCCGCAGGCTGTGGTGCAGCCACCAGCGCGCCGCACCGCCGGGCGGGTGGGGGTCGGCGGGGTCGTCCTCCCAAACGTAGAGAGGCAGGACCGGGTTGCCCGAGGCGGCGGCGGCAGCCAGCGCCGGGTTGTCGGCGAGCCGCAGGTCTTCGCGGAACCAGACAATTATTGGTGCCGAGTCAGGTAACAAAAATTCCGGCATGCGGTATCGTTCTCCAGTGTCTGCGGCGAAGATTTTCTGGCGAATATTCGTTCTGACAAACAACTTCGCCGGGGATTAGAAACAACGAGCCTGTCAATGCCCGAAACCTATGGCTAAGGGCGGGGGCGCATGTTCTACGGCGTGGATTTTCTGGCGGATCACCGATGAATAAAAAATATATATGCACTCGAAACCCTTGGCGGACGGCCCGGCGCGGCTAGGTCTTGCATCGCTCCTGGGGCGGAGCGGGCGCCGGGCAGCCGACGGTGCCTCTCCCCAGCGGGAGGGTTCGAGAGACACCAAACGGAGGACTTCATGTCTCGTCTGATTGCCCTGGCCAAGACCGCCGTCTTGGCAGTGCCTCTGGCGCTCGCCGCGCACGCCGCCAAGGCCGCCGACATCGTCGACACCGCGGCTTCGGCCGGGCAGTTCAACACGCTGGTCGCCGCCGTGAAGGCGGCCGGGCTGGTCGACACGCTGAAAGGAAGCGGGCCGTACACAGTCTTCGCCCCGACCGACGCGGCCTTCGCCAAATTGCCCAAGGGCACGGTGGAGGACCTGCTGAGGCCCGAGAACAAAAGCAAGCTGCGTGCCGTTCTCACCTACCATGTCGTTCCCGGCCGGGTCATGGCCGCCGACGTGACCGGCAAGATGGCGCAGCCCAAGACCGTGCAGGGCAGCACCGTGGACATCGACGCCACCAGGGGCGGCGTCATGGTGGATGCGGCCAAGGTCGTGAAGGCCGACGTCGTCGCGTCCAACGGCGTCATCCACGTCATCGACAGCGTCATCATGCCGAACTGACCCGGCACCCCGGAGGGCTTCGCGGCCCTCCGGCACCCGTCATACGGCGTCGGGCGACAGGCGGCGGCGGGGGAAGGGGAGAAGTTTGCCGCCGCGCATCAGGTGCACCACGAAGTCGCTGTGCAGCAGCCTGCTGATTGCCGGGTCGAGCACGTTGAGCCCGCCGGCGAAGGCGCCGAAGGCCGGCAGGATCAGCTTGGCGCCGTCGGTGACGAAGCAGCGCTCGCGCACCCGCCGGCCGGGCACCAGCACGGCAGCCGCCGGGTGCAGGTGCCCGGACACCTCGCCGGCATCGCCCGGCATCGCCTCGTGCCGGAAGACGAGGGGTCCCATCCGGACCTCTGGCGCTTCTCGGCCGCCCAGGCCCTCGGGCGGCTCCGGGTCGTGGTTGCCGGTGATCCACACCCAGGCGACGGAAGCGGTCAGCGCACGCAGACGGGCGCGGTCGCCTTCGGCCATGCGGCTGGCGGCGCGGCGGTCGTGGAAGCTGTCGCCAAGCGCCAGCACGGTGCGCGGCCGCAGCCGGGCGATGGCCTCGGCCAGCCGATCGAGCGTGGCGCGGGTGTCATAGGGCGGCAGCATCCGCCCGCGCGCGGCGAAGCCGGAGCCCTTCTCAAGGTGCAGGTCGGCGACGGCCAGCACGCCTTCGGCCGGCCAGAACAGCGCGCCCGAGGGATCGGGAAGCAGATCGGCGTCGGCAAGGCGGATCGGCAGGGCGGCGGTCACGCTAGTAGATCAACTCGTTCTCGCCGCCGCCCTCGGCGATGACGATCTCGCCGCGCGCCGCCAGATCCTTGGCGAGCTGCACCATGTACATCTGCGATTCGTCCACGTCCTTGACGCGCACCGGGCCCATGGCCGCCATGTCCTCGCGCAGGATCTTCGCCGCGCGTTCGGACATGTT
>DASPIO010000018.1:0-4510 GCA_035629155.1 Azospirillum sp.
CCTTGATGGCGGCCTTGATCTCGTCGGCCGTGGTGGCCTTCTTGGCGACGAACTTGAAGTCCACCACCGAGACGTTCGGCGTCGGCACGCGGATGGCGGTGCCGTCCAGCTTGCCCTTCAGCTCCGGCAGGACCTTGCCCACGGCCTTGGCGGCACCGGTCGAGGTCGGGATCATGTTCAGGGCCGCCGCGCGGGCGCGGTGCAGGTCCTTGTGCATGGTGTCGACGACACGCTGGTCACCCGTGTAGGAGTGGATGGTCGTCATGAAGCCGTGGTCGATGCCCACCGTGTTGTTCAGCACGAACGCCACCGGCGCCAGGCAGTTGGTGGTGCACGATGCGTTCGACACGATGCGGTGCCCGGCGGTCAGCTTGTCGCTGTTGACGCCATAGACGACCGTGATGTCCTCGTCGGTGGCTGGGGCGGAGATCAGCACCTTCTCGGCACCGGCTTCCAGGTGCAGCGACGCCTTCTCGCGCGAGGTGAAAATGCCCGAGCACTCCATGGCGACCTGGACGCCCAGGTCCTTCCACGGCAGCTTGGCCGGGTCACGCTCCTGCACGACCTTGATGGCGTGGCCGTTGACGACGAGGTTGCCGTCCTTGGCCTCGACCGTGCCCGGGAAGCGGCCGTGCACGCTGTCGTACTTCAGCAGGTGCACGTTGGTGTCGAGGTCGGCGAGGTCGTTGATGGCCACCACCTCGACATCCGTGCGGCCGCTCTCGTAGATCGCCCGCAGCACCAGACGGCCAATGCGGCCGAACCCGTTGATCGCAACCCGAACTGCCATGACTTCCTCCAGTCTGTCGTTGCGGCTCCGGGGAAGAACGCTCCCGGAGCCCGTTACCCTGTGGCGAAACGTGCTGTTACAGGCGCGCCTTGGCGGCCTTCACGACCGCCTCGGCGGTGATGCCGAAGTGCTTGTACAGCTCCTGGTAGGGAGCCGATTCGCCGAAGCCCGCCATGCCGACGAAGCCGCCGTCGCGGCCGATCCAGCGGTCCCAGCCCTGGCGCACCGCGGCTTCCACCGCGATCCGCACGCCGCCGCCCAGGACCTGCTCCTGGTAGGCGTCGCTCTGCGCCTCGAACAGCTCCCAGCAGGGCATCGACACCACGGCGGTGCCCACGCCCTCGGCTTGCAGCGTCTCGCGCGCCTTGACCGCGATCTCGACCTCCGACCCGGTGGCGAGCAGCGTGACCTTGCGCTCGCCCTCCGCCTCCATCAGCACGTAGGCGCCGCGGGCGCTGAGGTTGTCGGCGGTGTGGCGGGTGCGCAGCGTCGGCACGTTCTGGCGGGTCAGCGCCAGGACCGACGGCGCCTTGGCGCTTTCCAGCGCGATCTGCCAGCACTCCGCCGTCTCCACCGCGTCGGCCGGACGCAGGACGAGAAGGTTGGGGATGGCGCGCAGGGCGGCAAGGTGCTCGACCGGCTGATGCGTCGGCCCATCTTCGCCCAACCCGATGGAGTCGTGCGTCATCACGAAGATGGAGCGCGTCTTCATCAGGGCGGCCAGACGGATGGCCGGGCGGCAGTAGTCGGCGAACTGCATGAAGGTGCCGCCGTAGGGGATGACGCCGCCGTGCAGCGCCATGCCGTTCATCACGGTGGCCATGCCGTGCTCGCGCACGCCGTAGCGCACGTAGCGGCCGGCGAACGCGCCGGAACCCTTCACGTCGGCGGTGTTCTTGACCTTGGTGTTGTTGGACGGCGTCAGGTCGGCGGAGCCGCCGATCATCTCCGGCACCGCCGGGACCAGAACCTCCAGCACGTTGCCGGACGCGACGCGGGTCGCCCAGCTCGGCTTCTCCTCGGAGGCCTTCTTCTTGAACGCCTCGACGACGGCCGGCAGGTCGGCCGGCAGCTTGCCGGTGACGGCGGCGTCGAAGGCGGCGCGGGCCTGCGCGTCCAGCGCGCCGTGCCGGCCTTCCCACGCCTTGTATTCGGCTTCGGCGCGCGTGCCGGCGGCGCGCCAGGCGTTCAGCACGTCGTCGGGCACCACGAACGGCTCGTGCGGCCAGCCCAGGTTGTCGCGCGTCGCCTTGACCTCGTCGAGGCCGAGCGGCGAGCCGTGGCAGCCGTGCGTGTTCTGCTTGTTGGGGGCGCCCTTGCCGATGATGGTGCGGCAGGCGATGAAGTTCGGCCGGTCGGACGACTGCGCGGCCCTGATGGCCGCCTCGACGGCGGCCATGTCGTGGCCGTCCACCGCCTGGACGTTCCAGCCATAGGCGCGGAAGCGCGCCTGCGTGTCGTCGGTGAAGGACAGGTCGGTCGATCCGTCGATCGAGATGTGATTGTCGTCCCACAGCACGATCAGGCGGTTCAGCTTCAGGTGGCCGGCCAGCGAGCAGGCCTCGTGGCTGACGCCCTCCATCAGGTCGCCGTCCGACGCGATGACGTAGGTGAAGTGATCCACCAGCTCGTCGCCGAAGCGGGCGTTGGCGATGCGCTCGGCCAGCGCCATGCCGACGGCGGTGGAGACGCCCTGGCCCAGCGGGCCGGTGGTCATCTCGACGCCGATCTCCGGATCCACCTCGGGGTGGCCGGGCGTCAGGCTGCCGATCTGGCGGAAGTTCTTGAGCTGCTCGATCGTCATCCGCTCATAGCCGGTCAGGTAAGCCAGCGAGTAGACGAGCATCGAGCCGTGGCCGGCCGACAGCACGAAGCGGTCGCGGTCGGGCCAGGTCGGGTGCGCCGGGTTGAACTTGAGGAAGCGCGTGAACAGCACGGTGGCCACGTCGGCCATACCCATCGGCATGCCGGGATGCCCCGACTTGGCGGCCTCGACGGCATCCATGGCGAGCGCGCGGATCGCGTTGGCCATGGTCTCCGGGGAAACGGTGTGGGTGGACATCAATTCTGGTTCCTGGTCGGGGTCCTGGGGGCGCGTGCGCTCGCTGGCAAGGAACGTGGCCGGTTGGACGGGGGCGCGCCGCTCCCCGCCGGATCGGCGCAAAATGCAGATCCGGCGCGGCTTGGTCAACACGCGAATGGGTAGGAACAGCCTCCCGCATTGGGGTGGGGTGGATGGGGTGGCGCCTGCGATGTGCGGCCTCTTTTCGGTTGACGGCAGGCCGTTGCCGGCCCAACTGTAAGAGTCTCGCCAGTTGTGCAGTTGCGAAAGGCCATCCCGAACGCCATGCACGCCTTGAAAGCCGCCCTCGATCGCCTGGGGCACGCCGTCGGTCGCCTGGAGCACGCGGCCGCGAACCGCGAGATCCGATTCAGCCGCCGCGAGCACGAGCTGTCGGAAGCGCTGACGCAGGCGCGCGCCGAGACGGCCAGGGCCAACGAGAACGCGGACGCCGTGTCGAAGCGGCTGGAGACCGCCATCGGCCGTCTCGAAGCCGTGCTGGAGACCTGACCGCCCATGGCCCGCGTCGAGATCGAGATCAACGGCCGCCCCTACCAGCTCGCCTGCGAGGACGGGCAGGAGTCGCGCATCCGCGAACTGGCGGCCTACGTGGACGGGCGGCTGAAGCAGGTGACCGGCGGGGGCCGGTCCGGCTCCGACACCATGATGCTGGTGGCGACCTGCCTCGTCCTGGCGGACGAGCTGAGCGACGCGCTGACCGGCCGCGCCGCGCCGGCGCCCCGCGTCGGCCCCTCGCCGGAGGAGGTTGCGGCCGAGGCGGCGGCGGTGGCGACGGTCGAAGCGATCACGCGGCGCATCGAAGAGGTTGCCGCGCGGCTCGAGCGCGCCTAAGTTAGATCCCGGAAGGTTCGCTGCCTGGCGCGTCAGGTCGCATTATCCCCAGGGCCGATAACCCTAACCTCTTGGGAGCTGTCCCTGCCGGAACCGTGGTTCCGGTACATGGCGCCCACCTGCACTGGCAGGCCGTGGAGGATAGGCACTAAGGCCAACGGCCAAGGCGGCGCCTTCCACCCTGTTTCCCCGTCAGGTTTCCGACCGCCGATGACCGACCCGCGCGAGGCCAAGGCTGCCGCCAGACTGCGGGCGCGGGCCTTGCGCGACGCGGTCACCGATCCGGATGCCTGCGGCCGCGCCGCGCACGCCATCCGCGACCGCATCCTGGCCGAGGTGCCGCTGCCGGACGGGCCGGTGGCCGGCTACTGGCCGCTTGGCTCCGAACTCGACGTGCGGCCCCTGCTGCTCCATTTTTCCGGACAGGGACGGACGGCGGCGCTGCCGGTGGCCGGCCCGCGCGGGGAGGCGCTGCGCTTCCGTGCCTGGACGCTGGACACGCCGCTGCGCGAGGGGCGCTTCGGCATCACGGAGCCGGACGAGACCGCCCCCTGGGTGGTGCCGGTCGTGCTTCTGGTGCCGCTGCTGGCCTTCGACCGCGGCGGGCACCGGCTGGGCTACGGGGCCGGCTATTACGACCGCACGCTGGACGGGCTGCGGGCCGGGGGCGGGCCGGTGCTGGCGGTGGGCGTCGGCTTCGCCGCGCAGGAGGTCGAGGCGGTGCCGCACGGGCCGCACGACCAGCCGCTCGACTGGATCGTCACCGAGCGCTTTTCGATGAAGGTTGAACGATGAGACTTCTGTTC
>DASPIO010000019.1:0-11205 GCA_035629155.1 Azospirillum sp.
GTAATCGGGGGGGCTGTCGAACAGGCTGAGGTACAGCCCGACGATCATCAGCACGACGGTGGCCCCCGCACACCACGGCAGCAGAAGCGCCGACAGGCGCTGGAAGCGGGCGGGGTTGGCGAAATAGTCCAGGCGCATGGAAGGGCTCTCCCTGATGCCCGCCTCACGCCGGGTCCAGCCAGCCGGACCCTTGGCGTGGCGTGGCGGCAAAGGCGATCATTGGTCCGTCGGGCGGCACGAGATAGGCCTCCAGCGCATCCGACGCTTCGAAACAACGGCGGGCCTGCTCGGCCGGCAGCACGGTGAGCGCGGTCGACAGCGCATCGGCGGTGGTGGCGTTGCGCGCGACGACGGTGACGCGTCGCGCCTGCTGGCTGCTGCGCCCCGTGGCCGGGTTGAAGATGTGGTGATGACGGCCGGCGGGGTCGAACACGGTGCCGGCGCCGCTCGACGTAGCGACGGCCACATCCGCGACGTCGAGCGTCAACGGATCGCCGGGTCCGTCCACGGCCACGCGCCAGGGCGCGCCGTCGGCGCGCGGGCCGAGCGTGCGCAACTCTCCCATGTCGATCAGAACGTGCCGGAATCCCTCGGCCCGCAGCAGTGCCGCGATGCGGTCGGTGATGTAACCCTGAGCGATGCCGTTGAGCGTCACCGCCATTCCCGGATTCAGGAACGCGATTCCCTGGTCGGAGAAGGCCACGCCCTCCATTCCGATCCTGGCGAGCGCGGCGGCGATGGCGGCATCGTCCGGGCCGGCGGCGTCGGCACCGGGCTTGGCGAAATGGCGGGCGTAGAGATCCCACAGCGGCTGAATGGTGACGTCGAAGGCCCCGGACGACAGCGCGGTCATCCGCTGCGCTTCGGCCAGCACCTCCACCAGTTCCGCGGGCGGGCCGACCAGCATCCCGTCGCGGTTGAGGCGCGTCAGCGCGGAATCGGCGCGAAACAGGCTGAAGACACGCTCCAGCCGGGCGATTTCGACCAGGCAGGCGCCGACCGCGCGGGCCGCCCGCGCCCGGTCCTCACTCTGGAGGACGAGGCGACCGTCCATGCCCATCACGGTCCCGGACCAGCGCACCGCGTCGTCCGGCGCGGCGCGCGGGGCGCGCGGCCAGCCGGCCAGCGTCGCGGCGGCGATGGTCAGGAAACGGCGGCGGCTGCAGATCATCAGGTCGGGTCCGGAATGGGGCTACGCCACCGGCGTTGCACACGGCGCGCCAGGATCACGGCCCACCGTCCACGCTGTGTCGTACGGTGTGGCTGGCATAGCGGTTGCTTACCGGAGACGGGAATGCCGTCACACCCCCATTCCCGCAGAGACACCCGATGTCATCGGCCGCGTTCGAGTTTGCCGCGCCCCATCGCCGCCCGGCGCGCCGAAGCGCGGCCATGCTGCTCGGCGTGGCGCTGCTCGGCGTGGCGCAGCTTGGGGCGGCGCGGCCCGCGGCGGCGCAGCCCGAACCGGAGGGCGGGTTCCACGGGCCGCACGGCTACGTGGTGGTCGCGCACTTCAGCCTGGACGGGACGGCGCACGGCATCGACGGCGCGCTGGAACTGCTGCTGGACGACCGCATCAACGGCCGCACCCGGCGCGCGTACGCGCAAATGTACTGGTTCGGCGTCACCGACACCCCGGCTGTCGAGGAATCGGTGATGGGGCAGACGCTGATCGCCGCGAAGCTGCGTCTGGTGAGCCGGGACGGCGAGCCGTTGGCCGAGCACCCCCTGCCCACGCCCTTCGCCGAGGTGCAGCCCGTCGCCCTTTCGGCGGCGCAGCCGCACGACTTCCTGGTGCTGGTGCAGCAGGGCGGTTTCGACGCCGTCAACGGGACGATCGGCGTTCTGCTGGGTGTCGCCGACGGCCGCATCCACCCCCTGCGCGCCACCGACGCGCTGTCCGGCGAGGAGGCGGCCATCGAGTTGCTGCGCACCGTCGGCGCCGACTGGCGGATCGTGCCGAACCCGTCCGGCCCCGGCGCCGAAATCCTGCAGATCTCGTGCGCGCCCGAAGACATCGCCGAGGACGGGTTTCGCGAGGTCTACGCGCGCTACCACCGGCTGCGCGACGGCTGGCACTACGACACCCGCCTGGAGCGTGGCTATTGCAATTGGCCGGGCGACTTCCCGGCCCGCGACCTCTTTCCCTGACCGGCGCCATGTTCAGCCTCGTCACCACCCATCCCGCCGTGCAGAGCGGCCTTCTTCCCCTGGCGGCGGCGCTGCTGCTGAGCGTGGGGCTCGGCCGCCGCGCCGCCGGCGCGGCGGTTGGCGTCGCCTACCTGCTGTCGCACCTCGCGGTCCTCGGGCCGCCCCCGTTCCCGCCCGTGGCGGCGATGCAGAAGCTGTTCTACGTCGCGGCGGCATTCCTGGCGGCCGGCGTCCTGCTCGACGCCATGGCGGCGCGCCGCCCGGTGCGCCGCGCCGTTGCACTCGCCGCGCCCGCGGCGGCGCTGACTTGGCTGGCGCTGCCGATCCTGCTGCGCGCCGCCACGCCGGGCACCTGGGCGCCGGGCGTCTGGCTGACGGTCGCCGGCACGCTGCTGGCGGCCGGGGTGGCCATGCTGCGCCTGGAGCGCCGGTTGGACGACGGGGTGACCGGTCCGGTCATCGTCGTCGCGGCGGCGGTGGGGACGGGGGTGGTGGCGCTGCTCGGCGGCTCGGCGTCAATCCTGCAGCTCGCCATGGCGGTGGCGGCGGCGACCGGCGGCTTCCTGCTGGTGAACTGGCCGCGCCAGCGCCACCGCGTAGCCGCCGCGCTGCTGCTCGGTGCCGGCGCGCTGGTGCCGGTGCTGGCCGGACAACTCGTGCTGTACACCCGGACGCCAGCGGTCGCCGTGGCGCTGCTGCTGCCGGTCTTCTTTGCCGATATCGTCGCCGACCGGCTGCCGGTCCGTGCCGGAGCATGGCGCCCGGTGTTGCTGGGAATGCTGTGTCTGGTGCCCGTCCTGCTGGCCGTCGCCGTCGCCTGGACCGCGGCCCCGGTGCCGGATGCCTACACCGGCTAGCCTTCTCCACCCCCGAGACGTCTCACCAAACAAGGCCGGAACCATGACCATCCACGCCCCCTTCGCCACCGGACTTCTGGCCGCAGCGCTGCTGAACGCGCTCGCCGTTCCCGCCGCCCGCGCGCAGGAGCACATCCATATGGAGCGTGCCGCCTACCAGGACGCATGGATCAAGAGCACGCCGGCCGATCCGAGCGAGGAATGGAGCACCGCCTACGGCGGCCGGCTGTACGACCAGTGGGCCGAGATCCTCGACCAGAACCTGCCGGCGCGCACCCACCTCTCCTACCCGCGCACCGCGGCGGAGAAGGGCGCCAACACCTGGCGCTGCGTGACCTGCCACGGCTGGGACTACCGCGGCGCCGAAGGGGCGTTCGCCTCTGGCCCGCAGGCCACCGGCATCAAGGGCATCACCGGCATGGCCGGCGCCGCCCCCGAGGCCATCGTCGCCATCCTGCGCAACCCGACGCACCGCTACACGCCCGACCTGATCCCGGACGATGCCGCCCGCCGTCTCGGCCTGTTCGTTTCCAAGGGTCAGATCGACACCACCCGGCTGATCGATCCGGCCACCGCGGCGTTCAAGGGCGATGCCGGGCGCGGCAAGGCGATGTTCCAGAACCTGTGCGCCACCTGCCACGGCTACGACGGCAAGGCGCAGAACTTCGGCAGCACCGCCGCGCCCGAGTTCGTTGGCACGGTCGCCGTCAAGGATCCCTGGCGCCTGCTGCACAAGGTCCGCAACGGCCGGCCGGGCGAGGCGATGCCGGCCAACATCTGGATGGAACCGGACGTCCTCGCCAACCTCGGCGCCTACGCCCAGACGCTCGACGTGAAGTGACGAAGGATCCGGGGGGATGACGCGCGCCCCGCCGCTTTTCCTTCTGCCGCCGGGCGTCGCCCTGCTGACGCTCGCCGCGTGGTGGCCGGCGGTGGAATTCGGCGCCTTCGGCCTCGACGACGACGTCTACGTCTTCGCCAACCCGCACATCGGGCGGCTGGACCTGGAAACCATCCGCTGGGCGCTGCTGTCCTATCACGAGGCCAACTGGAACCCGCTGTCCTGGCTGTCGCACGCGCTGGACCGCGCGCTGTGGGGCAACGGCCCGGCCGGCCATCACGCCACGAGCGTCGTCCTGCACGCGCTGAACGCGGGGCTCGCGGTGGCCGTCGTGCACCGCATCCTGGCGGGCCCCCAGGGCGGGGCCCGGCTGGACGGGCCGGCGGCGCGCGGCGGCGCCCTGCTGGCCGGCGTGCTGTTCGCGCTGCATCCCGTGCAGGCGGAAGCGGTGGTGTGGATCGCCCAGCGCAAGACGCTGCTGGCGGGCCTGTTCTCGCTGGTGGCCGTGCTCGCCTGGCTGGCGTGGAACGACCATGGCCGGCGCCGGGCCTATGCGCTGGCGCTGGCCGCCTTCGCGGCGGCGCTGATGAGCAAGCCGACGGCGGTCGGGCTTCCGCTCGTTCTGATGGCGCTTGCTCCGATGGCACCGGGCGGCCGGCGCCGGGTGCTGGCGGGACTGGCGCCCTTCGTGCTGCTGGCGGCGGGCACCGCCGCGATCACCCTGCTCACCAACCAGCTCTCCGGCGCGCTCGACACCGACGCGACGATCCCGCTGGCCCAGCGCCTGCCCGCCGCGGTGCGGGCGCTGCAACACTATGCGGCGGCGCTGGCATGGCCGGGGGCGATCGCCGCCTTCCATCCGTTGCCCGCCGGCCTCTCCCTCCTCGATCCCGGCATCGTCCTGAGCCTCGCGGCCATGATGATCGCCGCCATCCTGGCGGTGTCCGAGCGGCGGCGACGGCCCTGGCTGGCGGCCGGCGCGGTGTGGGTGGTCGCCGGGCTGCTGCCGACGCTGGGCGTGCGGGTCGGCCTGCCGATCCTCGCCGCCGAACGCTACCTCTACCTGCCCGTGCTCGGCCTGTTCCTGGCCGTAGCCGGGGCGGTGGCTCCACTGCTGCGCGCGCCGCCAGCCGGGCCGGCGGTCGCCGTACTGGCCGCCGCCGCCCTGCTGCCGCTGCAACGGCCGGTGCTGGAAAGCTGGCGGGATAACGTCGCCGCCTGGAACCGCGTGATCGCCGTGCACCCGAACGCACACCCGCTGCCCTACGCGCTGCTCGGCGGCGCGCTCCGCGAGGCGGGCCGACCGGTCGAGGCACTGGCGGCCTGTGAACACGCGCTGACCCTGCGCCCCCGGCACCTCAAGGGCACGGTCTGCAAGGCGCAGGCGCTGTCGGCGCTGCGCCGCTGGGACGAGGCCCTCGAACCGTTCGACGCCGCGCTGGCGGCGGACGCGAGCGAGCCCACCCTGTTCAACGACCGCGGCGTGGCGCGGCTGGCGCTGCGCCGCTTCGCGGCGGCCGAGGCCGATTTCCGCCAGGCGCTGGCCTCCGGCCTCGACGACGTCCGGCCGCACTACAACCTCGCGGTGGCGCTCGCCGCGCAGGAACGCCGCGCCGAGGCCTGCGCCCATCTGGCCGAGGCGGCGCGGCGCGGCTTGCCCGACGCCACGGCCCCGCTGCGCGAACGCACCTTCGCCCCGCTGCACGGCGCGCCGTGCTGGCGGGAAATCGTCGGGACGCTGGGGCGGTAGGTCACGGGTTCCATGCGTCCAGCACGCGCCGCACGCACGGGGCGCCGCGCACCGGATCGAAACCGGCGTCGGTCTCGACCAGTCCGCGATCGGTGAAGCCGTGGCGGCGCGCCTGCCGCAGCAGGCCGCAGGCCTCCTCCGCGTCGCCACGGCCGGCGCGCACCAGCGCCAGATTGTAGAGCGCCGGGACGTGCGTGCCGTCCGCCCGCAGGGCGGCGCGCAGGTCGCTTTCGGCGCGCGCCATGTCGCCCAGGCGCAGCAGCGACAGGCCCCGGCTGCTCAGCACCACCGGGTTCGCGCCGCCGCGCCGCAGCACCTCGGTGAAGTCACGCACCGCCTCGGCGTGGCGGCCGAGGCCGGCGTGCGCCTCGCCCCGGCAGTTGAGCGCGGTCAGGTCGGCCGGCGCCAGCGCCGCGGCACGCCCGCAATGGCGCAGCGCCGCCCCCCAGTCCTGCGCGTCGAGGTCGGCGAAACCACGCCCGACCAGCGCCAGCGGCACCTCCGGGTAGCGCGCCAGCACGCGGTTCCAGAAGCGGCCGCTGTCCGTCCACACCGGCAGTTCCGCCCACAGCACGGGCAGCAGCGCCAGCGGCACGGCCACGGCGACCGGCAGCATCAGCGGCGGGCTCAGCCGCCGCGCCGCCAGCGCCAGCCCGGCGGCGGCCAGCAGGAACGGGCCGGCGGCGGCAAGGTACAGGTAGCGCTCGGCCGCCAGCACCGGCACCCCGACCCGCACAAGCCCCAACGTCGGCAGCAGGCCCAGTGTCAACCACATCGCCGCGGCGAGCGGCGCCGGCCGGCGGCGCGCCAGCACCGCAAGCCCTCCGGCAGCCGCCGCCAGCGCCACGGCAACAGCGATGGCCCCGGCAAGATCCGCGCGCTCCGGCAGCGGGTGCAAGGGCGACAGATCGTTCGGCCACAGCAGCACGCGGGCGTAGCGCAGCAGCGCCGGCGGCACCGCCGCGACGCTGTCCGACGGCGGCACGATCGCCTGTGCGGCCAGTCCGCCGCCCACGGCATTGCCGGCCAGCACGACCAGCGCCGCGCCGGCCGCGAGCAGCAGGAGCGGCGCCTGCTCCCGCAGCAGACGGCGCCAGCCGGCCGTGCGGTGCCGGGCCAGCGGATACCAGTCCAGGACCAGCAGCATCGCCGGCAAGGTGACCGCCACGCCCTTGCTGAGCAGCGCCCCGGCGACTGCGGCCAGCGCGGCGGCGTACCAGCGGCGCCGGCCCGTCCGCCCCCACCCCACCCAGGCGAGCGCCGCCAGCAGGGCGAAGGTGGCGAACAGCACCGTCTTGCGCTGCGCCACCCAGGCGACGGCCTCCACCTGCACGGGGTGCAGGCCGAACAGCAGGCCGGCGGCGGCGCCCGCCGCCAGCGCCACGCCGCCCTCGATCCCGGCCGCCGCGGCCAGCCGGCGCGCCAGGGCGGCGAGCAAGCCGGCGTTGAGCGCGTGCAGCAGCACGCTGGTCAGGTGGTGCCCGGCCGGCTCGCGCCCCCACAGCGCCCAGTCCACCGCGTGCGACAGCCAGGACAGCGGGTTCCAGTTGCTCTCGTGCTGGCTGAGGAACGCCCAGCGCACGGTGCCCCAGTCGAGGCTGTGGACGGCCGCGTTGTCGAGCACGTAGGTGCCATCGTCGTAGTTGACGAAGCCCAGCCGCAGCGCCGGCAGCCACGCCAGCAGAACGGCCAGCCCCACCAGCCACGGCCCCACCAGCCACGGCAAGCCGTGTTGCCGGACGGCGCTCATGCTCCTTCTCCCCTTGCGGCGGTTGCCCGCCTCCGGGGTGCACGGGACATGCCAAGCTGGCTTAGGAATTGCTTTGTGGGGAGCATGACCACCGCTTTCCAGCACACCGGACCGGGAAACGGCGCGGACGGCGCGGCCTCCGCGATTCCCGGCGCTCCCGGTTTCGAGAAACCCGCCGGGCGCCGGCTGGCGCTCATCATCGGCGGCGGGCCGGCCGGCCTGACCGCGGCGCTGGAACTGGCGCGGCGGACCGGCGTGGTGCCGCTGGTGCTGGAGGCCTCCGACGACGTCGGCGGCATCTCCCGCACGGTCGTCCACAACGGCAACCGCATGGACATCGGCGGCCACCGCTTCTTCTCCAAGTCGGACTGGGTGACGGCGTGGTGGACGAGCGTGCTGCCGCTGGAGAAGGCCGCCGGCGGGGCCAGCGACGACGTGATGCTGGAGCGCGGGCGCCTGTCGCGCATCTTTTACCGGAAGCGCTTCTTCGACTATCCCGTGCGGCTGTCGGCGGCGACCCTGCGCAACCTCGGCCTCATCCAGGCGGCGCGCATCGGCCTGAGCTACGCCTGCGCCCGCCTGCGCCCACGCGCGCCGGAGGCTTCGCTGGAAGACTTCCTGATCAATCGCTTCGGCCGGGTGCTCTACCGCACCTTCTTCAAGGACTACACGGAGAAGGTCTGGGGCCTTCCGTGCGCACGCATCAGCGCCGATTGGGGGGCCCAACGCATCAAGGGCCTGTCGATCACCGGCGCCGTCGCGCACGCGCTGCGCAAGCTCGCTGGCGGCCGCACAAGCCTGGCCCGCACAAGCCTGGCCCCCACCAGCCTGGCCCCCACCAGCCTGATCGAGCGCTTCCTCTACCCCAAGCTCGGCCCCGGCCAGCTCTGGCAGCGCGTGGCGGACGAGGTGCGCGCGCGGGGCGGCACGGTGCTGCTGAACCAGACCGTCGTCGGCCTGGACATGCGCGACGGCCGCGTCGGCACTGTGCATGTCCGCGACGGGCGCGACGGCCACACCTGGAGCATCGAGGCCGATCACGTCGTCTCCACCATGCCCGTGCGCGACCTCGTGCAGGCGATGACCCCACCGCCACCGCCGGAGGTGGCGGCGGTCGCCCTCGCCCTGCCCTACCGCGACTTCATTACCGTGGGGCTGCTGCTGGACCGCATGCGCCCCGATGCGCAGGGGCGCACGATGCCGCCCGACAACTGGATCTACGTCCAGGAGCCGGACGTGCGCCTGGGCCGCCTGCAGATCTTCAACAACTGGAGTCCGGCGCTGGTCGCCGATCCGGAACGGGTGTGGCTGGGGCTGGAGTACTTCTGCCAGGAAGGCGACGACCTCTGGACCCTGTCCGACGCCGCGATGACCGATCTGGCGATCGCGGAGCTGGCGAAGATCGGGCTGGCCGACCGGGAGTTCGTGCGCGACGCCAAGGTGGTGCGCGTGCCCAAGGCCTATCCGGCCTATTTCGGCGCCTACCGGGACTTCGGACGGGTGCGGCGCTGGCTGGACGCGGTGCCGAACCTGTTCCTGGTCGGGCGCAACGGCATGCACCGCTACAACAACCAGGACCACTCCATGCTGACCGCCAAGCTGGCGGTCGACGCCATTGCGGAGGGGCGCAGCGACAAAGCGGCGATCTGGGCGGTCAACATCGACGACGAATACCACGAGGAGCAGCGCGAACCGGCTGTGGATTGCCGCCGGCCGGCGACGCCGGTGCCCGCCGCGCGCGAGGCCGCCGCGGCGGAGTGAATCAACCCTACCGCCGGCGGAAGACGATCACCTGCCCGTCGTCATAGAGGATGGCGCCGCGGCGCGCCCGGCGTTCGAGGTCGTGGACGAAGGCGAAGGCGCGCTCGCCGATGCGGCGCTCGTTGCGGCCCTCCTGGCGCATCCATTCCTCGTAGTCGAGGCGGCCGCGCACGGCCGTGCCGTCGTATTGCCACAGCACGTACTCGGCATCCGGCCAGCGGGCCCAGGGCGAGGCGATGCCGGCCGGTTCGGCCTCGTAGACACGGTTGCGCCGGAAGTCGAGGTGCACGGCCGAGCCCACCCACGCCACCACGCCCGCCCCTTCCGGCACCACGGCCTGCGCGCGCCGGATGCGCTCGCGCTCGCCGTCGCCCAACGCCGCGCGCGTGTAGGCGATGTGCTTGCCGTAGGTGTCCGGCCCGAGATAGGCCAGCCACGAACCGGCATCGGCGACTTGCCGCACCCGCGCCGTGAAGGCCGGCGCCAGGACGGCCATCAGGGCGACGGCCGGCAGCGCGGCGGCCATGCCGGCCGCACGGAGGCCGGCCCGCCCGCCGACAGGCGGCATCAGCGACAGGACCGCGGCCCAGCCGGCGATCAGATAGGGGATGGCGTAGCGGATGTGCGTCTCCGGACCGTTGCCCAGCGGGGCGAGGAGGACGACCATGACCAGGAAGGCCCCGCTGCTCGCCGCCACGGCACCCGACAGGGCGGCACGCCGGCCCGGATCCGCCGTCCAGCCGATCGCCAGGGCCGAGGCGGCGATGGCCGCCGCCAGCAGCAGGAAGGTGCCGGGGCTGCCGCCCAGTTGCATGGGGGCGAAGGACAGCAACGCTAGGCCCGCGCCGCGGAAGGCGCGGGGTGCCTCGTCGATCCACGGCGCCAGATAGTGGGGCGCGTGCAGCAGGGCCCAAGGCGCGGCGAACAGCGCGGCCCAGCCTGCTGTCGCCACGGCGGCGACGATCCCCTCGCGCCGGTGGCCGCGCCGGGCGGCGAGCCATACCGCCGTGCCGGCGACATGCAGCGCGGCCGGCAGCAGGAACGTCGGCTTCAGCGCCACCAGCGCGGCGCACAGCAGCCCCGGAAGCATGGCCCGGCGCGCCGTCCATGGCGCCTCGCCGGATTCGGCCGCCAGCATGGTGAGCGCCATCAGCCCCGCCACACCCAGATAGAAGGGCGCGGCGTTGGTGATTTGCGGCGGCACCAGCAGGATCGCCGCTTGCGCCAGCCACGCCCCGGCAAGGTTCCGGCGATGTGCCGGCAGCCCCACCGCCCCCAGCGCCAGGCACAGGAACACCCCGAACACACCGTCCACCGCCCCGTACCAACCGATGGGCAGGTGCTCGACCAGGATCGCGGAGAGCCAGGCCATGCCGCCCAGCGTCTCGGTGCCGAGCGCGCTCAACGGGCTGCCGAAGACCGTGCCGGTCTGCAGCATGCGCACGGGGTGGGCGAAGTACTTCTCGATGTCGTCGTGCGGGTTGTAGGCGGACGGCGGCAGGTGCGTGGCGGCAAGGAACGCCAGCACGAGGGCCGCCGGCAGCAGGGCCCACAGGTCCGCCCGCAGCCGGACAGGAGCCCGGCTCCGGACCCCGTGCAGGGCCAGGAACAGGCCGGCGCCCCAGGCGGCATGCAGCGCCGGTGCGCCTGCGACCCCCAGCAGGTTGGCGACGCCGCCGAAGACGAGCAGCACCGCCATGCCGACGGCCACCGTGACCGGCCAGGAGACGGGCCAGGAGACGGGCCGCACACCGCACAGCCGGCTGGCAACACGCCCCCACCCCCACAGCGCGGCGCACGCCGCACCCAGCACCGCCGCCGCCCACATCACCCCGATCATGCGCGTCCGCTCAGGTGTTCGCGTTTGGATTCCGGAGCTGCGGGACAGCAATTTCCACGCCAACGTTCTTGACGATTGAGAAGCGAGACCGTCGCAAACCTGGGGGGAGAAAACCGGTTCTGTTGCAAAGTCTGACGGTGGGCGCGAAGAGCCGCGATGGCAGCGTTGTCAGGCGGCCGACCCGAACAGGCTGGCGATGAAGGTCGCCTGGGTGGGCATGTCGTTGGCGGGGATGGCGGCGACCTGCCCCTTGCG
>DASPIO010000020.1:0-8319 GCA_035629155.1 Azospirillum sp.
TTGTCCGTGCGGTCCGCCGCCGTGAGAGAGAAGCCGAGATGTCCAAGCCGCGCACCCTGTTCGACAAGATCTGGGACAGCCACGTCGTCCACCGCCAGGAGGACGGCACCTGCATCCTCTACATCGACCGCCACCTGGTCCACGAGGTGACCAGTCCGCAGGCGTTCGAGGGGCTGCGCACGGCCGGCCGCAAGGTGCGCCGCCCTGAGCAGACGCTGGCCGTGCCCGACCATAACGTGCCGACCACCGACCGCTCCAAGGGCATCGTCGAAGAGGAAAGCCGCATCCAGGTCGAGACGCTCGACACCAACGCGCGCGACTTCGGCATCCGCTATTTCCCGATGGACGACGTCCGCCAGGGCATCGTCCACATCGTGGGGCCCGAGCAGGGCTTCACGCTGCCCGGCGCCACCATCGTCTGCGGCGACAGCCACACCGCCACGCACGGCGCCTTCGGCGCGCTGGCCTTCGGCATCGGCACGTCCGAGGTCGAACACGTGCTGGCCACCCAGACGCTGCTGCAGAAGCCGGCCAAGAACATGCTGATCCGCGTCGACGGCGCCCTGCCGGCCGGCGTGACCGCGAAGGACATCGTGCTCGCCATCATCGGCCGGATCGGCACCGCCGGCGGCACCGGCCATGTCATCGAGTTCGCCGGCGAGGCGATCCGCGGCCTGTCCATGGAAGGCCGCATGACCGTGTGCAACATGGCCATCGAGGGCGGTGCCCGCGCCGGCCTGATCGCGCCGGACGAGAAGACCTTCGAATACATCATGGGCCGCCCGCTGGCGCCGAAGGCCGGCGCGTGGGAGCAGGCGCTGGCGTACTGGAAGACGCTGCCCTCGGACGAGGGTGCGGTCTACGACACCACCATCGTGCTGAACGCCGCCGACATCGTGCCGCAGGTCACCTGGGGCACCAGCCCGGAGGACGTGCTGCCGATCACCGCGACCGTGCCGAACCCGGCCAACGTCGCCGACGCCGGCAAGCGCGCCGCCGTCGAGCGCTCGCTGGAGTACATGGGTCTTACGCCGGGCCAGCCGCTGACCGACGTCGCCATCGACACCGTGTTCATCGGCTCCTGCACCAACGGCCGCATCGAGGACCTGCGGGCGGCCGCCGAGATCGCCAAGGGCCGCAAGGTGGCCGAGGGCGTGCGGGCGCTGGTCGTCCCCGGCTCCGGCCTCGTCAAGGAGCAGGCGGAGGAGGAAGGCCTCGACAAGGTCTTCACCGAGGCCGGCTTCGAGTGGCGCGAGCCCGGCTGTTCCATGTGCCTCGCCATGAACGCCGACCGTCTGGCACCGGGCGAGCGCTGCGCCTCCACCTCGAACCGCAACTTCGAGGGCCGGCAGGGCCGCGGCGGGCGCACCCACCTCGTCAGCCCGGCGATGGCCGCCGCCGCCGCCATCAAGGGCAAGCTCGCCGACGTGCGCGAGCTTCAGTGAACGCGTTGCCGGGAGGGCTTCGGCCCTCCCGCGCCTGCCCATGTGAAGGGTGTTTGCTGTTGGGCCGCATCACCAGCAGCCGTAGGTTGGGTTGAGCGGTTGGGCGCGCTGCCCCCGTCCGCTGGACTGCCAGACATTTTATCTTTGTTGCACCTTTCCCCCGCGTAAAGCGAGTATGCCTCGCTTGGAGCCGACCCTTCCCTGCGGCCGGACTCGATGGGGAAAGCATGATTCTGCGCTTGCGTTCCGTGGTCGTCGCCTTCGCGCTCGTCGTCTCGCTGCTGGGCGGCGCGCTGTGGGTGTTCATGACCTGGGCGGACTACCGGAACTCCATCCAGGACAACGAGCGCATGGCGCAGGACGTCGCCGCGCTGCTGGAGGAGCACGCCCGGCGCACCGTCGAGGCGACCAACCTCATCCTCATGCATGTCGCCGGGCAGATCGACGAGCACGGCTTCGACGAGGTCGTCCATTCCGGGCGGACCTGGGGCGGTATCCGGGAAATGGCCGACCACCTGCCTGCCGTCGGCACCATCTTCATCGCCGACCGGGAAGGCCGCTTCGTGCTGACCTCGCTGGCGCCGGGCGGGCAGCCCGGCACCGTCGCCGATCGCGATTACTTCATCGCCCACCGGGACGAGGGCGTGGCCACCTACATCACGCCCGCGGTTCTGGGGCGCGTCACCAAGAAGGTCGTCTTCATCCTCTCCCGCCGCATCACCGCACCCGACGGGTCGTTCGGCGGCGTCGCGCTGGCGTCGATCAGCACCGACTATTTCCGCAGCTTCTATGAACGGCTCAATCTCGGCCGGCTGGAGGCGAAGGGCGAGATCGCCATTTACCGCGACGACGGCGCCATCCTCGTGCGCAACCGCATGACGGACGCCGACATCGGCCGGACCATGGCCGGCACCCCGCTGTTCCGCGAGCACCTGCCCGCCGCACCCGCCGGTATCTTCGCCGAGCGCTCGGCCGCCGACGGGGTGGAGCGCCTCGTCGCCTACCGCCGGGTCCAGGGGCTGCCGCTGGTGGTCACCGCCGCCATCGGCCGCGCCGACGCGCTGGCCGAATGGCGCGAGCGCCTGTCGTGGACGGCGGCGCTGGCGCTCGCCATGCTGTCGTCGATCGGCGGCTTCGCTTGGCTGACGCTGACCAGCGTCCGCCGCGAGGACGCCGCCATGGGGGCGCTGGCCGAAGCCAACGAACGCCTGGAGCAGCGCGTCGAGGCGCGCACCGCCGAACTGAGCGCGGCCAAGGACGAGGCGGAGCGGCAGAGCCGCGCCAAGTCGCACTTCCTCGCCAACGTCAGCCACGAGCTGCGCACACCGCTCAACGCCATCATCGGCTTCTCCGAACTGCTGTCGAGCGGCTACCCCGGCCCGCTCACCGACAGGCAGCGCCAGTATCTGGAGACCGTCGGCCAGTCGGGCGCCCACCTGCTGCGCATCATCAACGACATCCTCGACCTCTCCAAGATCAGCGCCGAGAAGCTGGATCTCGCCGAGCAGGAGGTGCACGTCGAGACGCTGGTGGAGGCCTGCCTGGACATCGCCCGCGGTCGCGCCATGGGCCGCAGCATGGTGCTGGAGGCCGACCTGCCGCCAGACCTGCCGGCGCTGTGGGGCGACGAACTGCGGCTGAAGCAGATGGTGATCAACCTGCTGTCCAACGCCATCAAGTTCACCCCCGACCCGGCCGTGGTGCGGGTGACGGCGGACCGCGCCGCCGACGGCGGGCTGGTGCTGTCCGTCCACGACAACGGCGTCGGCATGGCGCCGGACGAGATCCCGCGGGCGCTGACCATGTTCGGCCAACTCGACAACGGCTTGGCCCGCACGCACGAGGGCACCGGCATCGGCCTGCCCCTGGTCAAGGCGCTGGCCGAGTTGCACGACGCCCGCATGATCATCGACAGTGCACCCGGCGTCGGCACCACCGTGTCGCTGCACTTCCCGCCCGAACGTGTCCTGACGCAGCAGGCCGTCGCGGCGAACTGAGGGGGGCCACCGCCGGCTCAATCCCCGCGCGTGCGTTCCTGGCCCAGCAGGCCGTTGGGCCGGAAGACCAGGAAGGCAGCCAGCAGGCCGAAGGCCACGACGTCCTTGTAGGCGATGGCGAAATAGCCGGACCAGAAGGTCTCGAACAGGCCCAGCAGCGCGCCGCCCAGCATGGCGCCGGGGACCGAGCCGATGCCGCCCACCACCGCCGCCGTCAGCGCCTTGAAGCCGACGAGATAGCCGGTGAAGAAGTTCACCCCGCCGTAGTACAGCGCGATCACGTAGCCGGCCGCCGCCGCGTAGGCGCCACCAATCGCAAAGGTCAGCGCCACCGTGCGGTTGACGTCCACGCCCAGCAGCGCCGCAGCGCCCACGTCGTCGGCGCAGGCGCGGTGCGCGCGGCCCAGCGCCGTGCGGTGCATGATCCACCACAGCAGAAGGTAAAGCGCCGCCGTCAGCGCCACGATCAGCCCCTGCGAGGTCAGCGCCGTCACCGTGAAGCCGCCGGCCGAGGCCAGCTCGTGCCGGGTGGCGAACACGGGCGCCGGCCACCAGTCGCGGGCACCGTGCAGCAGGCGCATGCCTTCCTGGTACAGCACCGTCATGCCGACCGCGGCGATCAGCGGCGTGTGCGTGCGAAGATCGCGGAAGCGGCGGAACACCAGCCGGTCCATGGCCCAGCCCTGCACGGCGGTGAACAGCATGACGGTGGCCAGCACGGCCAGCAGGGCCGGGGCCATCCCCTGCATGCCCGCCATCGCCAGCCCGGCCGAGGCCATGGCCGTCATCATGGCGCCCAGCATGGTCAGTTCGCCCATCGCCAGGTTGATCTGGCCGAGGATGCCGTAGACCAGCGTGTAGCCGATCGCCAGCAGTCCGTAGACGCAGCCCACCGTCACCGCGTTGACCGTCTGCTGCATCATGAACAGCAGCGGCGTCCAGGGCGACGGCTCGACGTTCCGGGACGCAGGCGGCGGGGCGGCGTCGCGCGGTGGCGGCAACCCGGCCCAGACGCGCAGCATGGTGAGCTGCATGGGCGTCAGCGTGCCCATGGCGTCCGTGGCGACCTCCTCGATGGCGTGGCGGTCGGCATCGAAGCCGTGGCCGGCGAAGCGGCAGCGGATCCAGCGCTCCGCCTCCCCGGCACGGTAGCGGATGGTGACGGCGCGCGGTTCCTGCGGGTCCGCCACCTCGGCCACCACGCGCACGCGTTCGGCGTGCGGCTCGAAAGCGGGGATCAGCGTGCGGCACAGCGCCGCCTGCTCCGCGTCGACGCCGCACGCCGACAGCCCCGGCAACGCCAGGGCGAGCAGAGCCAGGATGCGGAGGTGCGGAAGGACCGGCACGGACGGACGGACCAGGGAGGGATCTGGTGCAAGCCTAACAGCACCGCCGGAGGTTCGCCACCCGGTCGAAGGGCGTGCGCGTCAGTGGACGGTGGGCGACGGCTCGGACCGCTCGGTCGGGTCGGTGCGTGTGGTCACGGCCCAGATCACCGGGAACAGCACCCGGATGGCCGCGAGGACGCCCAGGTTGGTCAGGTGGTGGATCATGGTCGTGCCTCCGCAACTGCCGTGCTGGAGACAGGTATGGGCGTGCCGCTGCAGCGCAGCAATCACCCGGATGGCGCACGTGCCGAAGGGGAGGGCGGAGCAAGACCGGCTATGCGGTTCAGTAGCGTGCGGCTATGAAATACAGCCCGTCCGGCGGCGCCGTCGGGCCGCCCTTGGCACGGTCGCGGGCCTCCAGCGCGCGGCGCACGTCGTCGGCCGACCACTTGCCGGTCCCCACCAGTTCCAGCGTGCCCACCATGTTGCGCACCTGATGGTGCAGGAAGGACCGCGCGGCGGCGTGCACGCGCACCTCCTCGCCCACCCGCTCGACGTCCAGCCGGTCCAGGCTCTTCAGCGGTGACTTGGCCTGGCAGAGCGAGGCGCGGAAGGTGGTGAAGTCGTGCCGGCCGACCAGCACCTGGGCGGCGGCGTGCATCGCCTCGGCGTCCAGCGCGCGCTGCACGTGCCACACCCGCCCGGCGTCCAGCGCCGGCGGGGCGCGGCGGTTGAGGATGCGGTAGAGGTAGGAGCGGCCGATGGACGTCAGCCGGGCGTGGAACTCCCCGTCCACCGCCTCGACCTCCAGCACCGACACCGGCCAGGAGCGCAGGTGGTAGTTCAGCGCGTCACGGATCTTCAGCGCGGTGAAGGGCTTTTCCAGGTCGAAGTGCGCGACCTGACCCAGCGCATGCACACCCGCGTCGGTGCGGCCGGAGCCGTGCACGCGCACGGTCTCGCCGCTCATGCGCTGGACCGCCTCCTCCAGCGCCTGCTGCACCGACGGGCCGTTGTCCTGCCGCTGCCAGCCGACGAAGGGCCGGCCGTCGTACTCGACCGTCAGCTTCCAGCGGGGCATTCGGCGCTGTCCAGCAGAGTGCCCGGCGGCAGGTGGAAACCGCGCAGGAAGGCGGCGCCATCGACCGGTGCCTTGCCCGGCCGCTGCACCAGCGCCAGCCGCACGGCACCATCGGCGCAGGCGATGGTGAGCCGGTCGTCCAGCACCGTGCCGGGGGCGGCGTTCGGGCCGCTGGGCACCGGCGGGTCGGCCTTCAGCACCTTGATGCGCTCGGTGCCCGTGGCGGTGGGCGCGTCGAACCAGCAGCCGGGCCAGGGGGTCAGCGCCCGCACCTGCCGCTCGACGGTCGCGGCGTCGCGCGTCCAGTCCAGCCGGCCGTCCTCGCGCGTCAGTTTGGCGGCGTAGGTGACGCCGTCCTCGGGCTGCGGCTCGGCGGTCAGGCGGCCGTCGTCCAGGGCGGCCAGCGCCTCGACGATCAGTTCGGCGCCCAGGGCGGCGAGGGCGTCGTGCAGGGTGGAGGCGGTGGTCTCCGGCCCGATGGGCACGCAGCCTTTCAGCAGCATGCCGCCGGTGTCCAGCCCGGCGTCCATCTGCATGATGGTGATGCCGGTCTCGGCGTCGCCGGCCAGCAGGGCGCGCTGGATCGGCGCCGCCCCGCGCCAGCGCGGCAGCAGCGAGCCGTGCACGTTGAGGCAGCCCAGGCGCGGCGCGTCCAGCACCGGCTGCGGCAGGATCAGGCCATAGGCCGCCACCACGGCGGCGTCGGCGTTCAGCGCCGCGAACTCCGCCTGCGCCTCGGCGTTGCGCAGCGACTTGGGCGTGCGCACGGGAATGCCGTGCTCCTCGGCGAAGCGGTGGACCGGCGATTTCTGCACCTGCTGGCCCCGGCCAGCGGGGCGGGGCGGCTGGCTGTAGGCGCACACCACCTCGTGCCCGGCGTCGAGCAGCGCTTTCAGGCTGGGCACCGCGAAGTCCGGCGTGCCCATGAACACGAGGCGGAGCGGGGTCATCGTATCCTTACTTGGATGGGGACGTTTATGGGGTCAGGCCGTGGCCTTGCCGCGCTGCTGCTTCTGCAGTTTGCGCAGCAGCATGTTGCGCTTGAGCATCGACAGGTGGTCGACGAACAGCACGCCGTTCAGGTGGTCGATCTCGTGCTGGATGCAGACGGCCAGCATGCCGTCGGCGTCGATCTCGCGGATCTCGTTCTGCTGGTCGATGTAGCGCACGCGCACGGCCTTGGGCCGGGTCACGTCGGCGAACTGGTCGGGGACCGACAGGCAGCCCTCCTCGCACGGCACCAGCTCGTCCGAGGCCCAGACGATCTCCGGGTTGGCGAGCTTCATGGGCCGGCGCTCCTCGCCCTTCTCGTGCACGTCGACGACGATGACGCGCTCCAGCACGCCGATCTGCGGAGCGGCGAGGCCGATACCCTGGGCGTCGTACATGGTCTCCAGCATGTCGTCCATCAGCGTGGCGACGCGCGCGTCGACCTTCGCGACCGGCTTGGCCTTCTGCTTCAGGACGGGGTGGGGGGCGACGAGAATCGGCAGGATGGCCATGGGCTCTGACTTTGGTACGGGGGCGCGTTACAAAATTCCAAAATATGGAGGCCAGGCCAGGAGGTCAAGGAAGGTGGGTAGCCTTCAAACCAGATCGTCCACATCCACGTCCAGAGCCCCGGCCAGAGCCTTCGCCGTGTCGATGGACGGGTTCCGCGCGCCGGTTTCCAGCTGCGACAGGTAGGGCTTGGTGATGCCCGCCTTGCCGGCAAGCTGCTCCTGCGTCAGGCCCCGGTATTCCCGATAGACGCGGATGGGGCTCTCGCCGTCGATGATGCGGTTGGCAAAAGCGGCGGGAATGAACTCCTGGGGCTTGGCCTTCGCGCGGTCATAGGCGCGGATGTCGTCCAGATCCTCCAGCGCCTCCTGGAGTCTTGCGAACTCTTCCTCAGGCACAAGCACATAGCGTTCGCCGCCGCGCTCGATCCGTTCCAGCTTCATTCGTAGACGCCTCCTCTCGGCGCGATCCGTTCGACGGCGAGGATGCGCAACCCATCGTCCAGGTCGTAGATCACCCGCCAGTCGCCGACCCGAAGCCGGTAGCCCGGCCGTCCCACCAGCGCCTTTACATTGTTGTTGGGCGCCTGCGGATCCAGGGCGAGGGATTCAACCTTGGAGCGGATCAGCACCGCCGTCTTGCGCGGCAGTCGCCGAAGCGTTCGGATCGATTCCCGGCTGTAGCGGATCGTGTACACCCAGCAAGGTTAGCTGGCAGCTAACCTATCGTCAAGGTGCGCCCACCACGTCCTTGACCTTCATCTCCACCGCCTGCAGTTGCCTGGGCGCTTGGTCCAGCGGTTCCAGCAGCGGCAGGTCCACGTCCTCCGGCGCCACCTGCAGGTCGCGGAAGCGGCGCGCGCTGACCAGGACGCGGCTTTCCAGGCTGCCCACCGCCTTGTTGTAGCAGCCCACCGCCTTGCCCAACTGGCCGCCCAGCGCCTCCATGTGGCCGGCGAGGTCGCCCAG
>DASPIO010000021.1:0-3553 GCA_035629155.1 Azospirillum sp.
TCGTCGCCAAGTACCGCAAGATGTTCAACAAGGATCCGGGCTCGGAGATCTCCTACAACTACTCCACGCTCAACGCGGTGGCGGAGGCCATGAAGCTGGCCGGGACCACGACGGACCCGAAGGCGATCTACGCCAAGCTGAGCGAGGCGTATTCCAAGCTGCCGCCGGAGCGCAACCCGTCGCGCATCGGCGGCGTGGACGAGAAGGGCGGCTCCAACGCCAAGATCGTCGTCGGCTTCGTCGAGAAGGGCAAGATCGTCCCCATCGAGGCGAACCCGGGGCAGTGATGGACGGTGGGTGGGCGGAGGGATTTCCCCCGCCCGCCCACGCCGCTCTTATGGATGGAAGCGGGCGCGGCGCTTTTCCAGGAAGGCGGCGATGCCCTCCCCCGCGTCGGCGGCGAAGAGGTTGGTGACGAAGGACTCGCGCTCGCGGTCGAGTTGGGCGTCCAGCGCGGCGCCGTAGGCGGCGTCGAGCAGGCGCTTGATGGAGCCGACCGCGCCCGAGGGGCCGTCGGCCAGCTTCTGCGCGCGGGCGACGGCGGCCTCCAGAACCGTGCCGGGTTCGCACAGCGCGTTGACGACGCCGGCCTGATGCAGGCGCTCGGCGTCGATGACGCCGCCCTCCATGGCGATCTCGGCCGCAAGCTGGCGCGGCAGCGTCTGCGCCAGGAAGGCGGTGGCGCCGCCGTCCGGGCTGAGCCCCACCTTCACGTAGGCCAGCACGAAACGGGCCCCCCGCGCCGCCAGGATGAAGTCGCAGGCCAAGGCCAACGAGAAGCCGGCGCCGGCCGCCACGCCCTCGACCGCCGCGATCACCGGCTTCGGGCAGACGCGGATCAGGCGGACCCAGTCGTGCAGCAGGCCGATGCCGCCACCCGCCAGCTCCGCCGGTCCGTTGCGCAAGCTCGCCAGACGGTTGAGGTTGCCGCCGCTGCAGAAGGCGTCGCCCGCGCCGGTCAGCACCACGGCGCCGATGCCCGGATCCCCGGCGGCGCGGCGGACGGCGTCCGCGCCCTTCTCGTACACCGCGGGGCCGAGCGTGTTGCGCGTCGCCGGGTCGCTGATGGTGAGGACGAGGACCCGCCCCCGCCGCTCCTCGAGAAGTTCCGCCACCGGTGTCTCCCTTTATGGTTTTGCAGAATGCCATTCCGCACTATGAAATACCGCTGTTCAGGACCCCTTGTAAATGCATGCGGAAGGTCACGAGGCGCGTCCTCCTTCGATAATACCGCTGTGCAGAAATCAGTTTCATCATATTTGACACCCGCAGCCCCCTCGTGCAACGATCCGGGCGCGGCCCACGGGAGGGACACACGATGACGGCCACGAGACAGGCTGCGGAGACGGAATCCCTGCTGGATTTCGATTTCGTCGGCTTCAACAAGCTGCTGGGCTTCCGGCTCGCCGAATGGGCGACGGACCACGCGGTGCTGGAGGTGGAGATCCGCCCCGACCTGCTCAACCGCTCCGGCATCCTGCACGGCGGCGTGGTGGCGTCGATGATCGACGCGGTCGGCGGCTTCTGCGGCACCTACACGGGGTCCGACGACGTCCGGCGCCGGGTGCTCACCCTGTCGCTCACCACCAGCTACATCGGGCAGGCCGTGCAGGGCACCGTGCGCGCCACCGCCAAACGGCGCCCCGGCGGGCGCAAGATCTACGTCGCGACGGTCGAGGTGACCAACGCCGCTGGCGATGTCATCGCCGTGGGCGAAGGCACCTACCGCTACCGCGACTGAAGAAACGCAAAAGGGAAGAAACATGATCGATCTGCGCGACAAGGTGGCGGTCGTCACCGGTTCCAGCCGCGGCATCGGCCGCGCCATCGCCGAATCCTACGCCAGAGCCGGCGCCTCCGTCGTGGTGTCCAGCCGCAAGGCCGAGAGCTGCGAGCCGGTAGCCGAGGCGCTGCGCCAGGACGGGCACGACGCCATGGCGGTGCCCTGCCACATCGCGCACAAGGACCAGCTCCAGGCCCTCGTCGACCGCACCCTGGAGCGCTATGGTCGCATCGACGTGCTGGTCTGCAACGCCGCCATCAACCCCGTCTACGGCCCGATGCAGGACCTGACCGACGAGGCGTACGACAAGATCATGACCGCCAACGTGAAGAGCACGTTCTGGCTGTGCAACATGGTCATCCCGCAGATGGCGCGGCGCGGCGGCGGGTCGGTCATCCTGCTGTCCAGCATCGCCGGGCTGCGCGGTACCACCACCATCGGCTGCTATGGCATGTCGAAGGCGGCGGAATCGGCGCTGGCCCGCAACCTCGCGCTGGACTGGGGCCCGTCCAACGTGCGCGTCAACGCGATCGCCCCCGGCCTGATCGGCACGGACTTCGCCAAGGCCCTGATCGAGGATCCGGCGCGCTGCGCGCGGGTGGAAGAACGCACGCCGCTGCGCCGCATCGGCCGGCCGGAGGAGATCGCCGGCGTGGCGCTGTTCCTGGCGTCCGAGTTGTCGAGCTTCGTGACCGGACAGGTGATCGTCGCCGACGGCGGCGACACGGTGGCGTAAGGGAGCGGCCCAATCATGTCGGCACCGGCGCTGATCGACGTGCTGCCCGCCCACCGCTTCGACGAGGAGCGGCTGGGCGCCTACCTCGCCGGGCGGGTGCCGGGCCTGGAAGGTGGGCGGATCGCCGTTCGCCAGTTCCAGGGCGGCCAGTCGAACCCGACCTTCCGCCTGGACACCGGCGCCGGCCAGTTCGTGCTGCGCAAGAAGCCGCCCGGACCGCTGCTGCCGTCCGCCCATCAGGTGGAGCGGGAGTACCGGGCGATCTCGGCCTTGCATGGTTCCGGCGTGCCGGTGCCGCGGCCGATCCTGCTGTGCGAGGATCCGGACGTCATCGGCACCGCGTTTTATGTGATGGAGTTCGTGGACGGCCGCGTGTTCGAGCGGCCGGAACTGCCGGACCTGGACCCGGCCGAGCGCGCCGCCATCTACGACGCCATGAACGAGACGCTCGCCGCCCTGCACCGGGTGGATTGGGCCGCCGCCGGCCTGGAGGGCTTCGGCAAACCGGAGAACTACTTGGCCCGGCAGATCGACCGCTGGAGCCGGCAGTACCGCGCCTCCATCGTCGGCGAGGCCGACCCGGTGATGGAGGAACTGATCACGTGGCTGGGCGCCAACATCCCCGCCGAGAGCCGGACCACCATCGCGCACGGCGATTTCCGCCTGGGCAACCTGCTGTTCGCGCAGGGAGAGCCGCGCGTGGCCGCCGTGCTGGACTGGGAGTTGTCGACGCTGGGCGACCCGTTGGGCGACCTCGCCTACTGCTGCCTGCCCTACCACCTGCCGGCCGGGCTGGCGGGCGTGAAGGGGCTGGTGGGGGCCGACCTGAAGACGCTGGGTGTTCCATCCGAAGAGGAGTTCGTGGCGGCGTACTGCCGGCGCACGGGCCGCCAGGGCATCGCCGGCTGGACCTTCTACCTGACCTTCGCGCTGTTCCGGCTTGCCGCCATCGTGCAGGGCGTGTACGCACGCGCGGTCCAGGGCAACGCCAGTTCCGCCAACGCGCTGGAGGTCGGCAAGCGGGCGACGCTGCT
>DASPIO010000022.1:0-13956 GCA_035629155.1 Azospirillum sp.
CGACGGCGCCAACGGCGCGCTGTGCGGCGAGATCGAGTCGGAGGTGACGAACATCTTCACCGCCTGCTCGTTCCAGGACCTGACCGGCCAGCGCACCAGCAAGGTGGTCAACGCGCTGCGCTACATCGAGCAGCGCATCAACGCGATGATCGGCATCTGGGGCGGCGCCGAAGGCCTCGCCGGCCTCGCCGTCCATCACGAGAACACCGACACCCGGCCGGACGCGCACCTGCTGAACGGCCCGCAGTTGGACGGGCACGGCGTCAGCCAGGCCGACGTCGACAGCATGTTCGACAGCCATCACGCGGCGCCCGTCCCGGTCGCGGCCCCGGCGCCCGAGCCTGCTCCGATGGCCGAGAAGCAGAGCCAAGCCGATATCGACAGCCTGTTCGACAGCCCCGCTCCGGCACCCGCGCCGGCTCCGGCGGCGCCGGCCAAGCAGAGCCAAGCGGACATCGACGCGCTGTTCGACAGCCCGGCGCCGGCTCCGGCGGCTCCGGCGGCTCCGGCCAAGCAGAGTCAGGCCGACATCGACGCGTTGTTCGACAGCCCGGCACCGGCTCCAGCGGCTCCGGCCCAGCAGAGTCAGGCGGACATCGACGCGCTGTTCGACAGCCCGGCACCGGCACCCGCCCCGGCGAAGCAGAGCCAAGCGGACATCGACGCCATGTTCGATTCGGCTCCGGCGGCGGCGCCGGCCCCGCCGAAGCCGGCACCCGCCGCCAAGCCGCTGAAACCGATGACCAAGCCGGCGCCCAAGCCCGCCCCGGCCGCCGCCAAGCCGGCGCCGGTCAAGGCGCCGGAGCCGGAACCGGCGGCTGCTCCGGCGCTCGACCAGTCGGCCATCGACGCGCTGTTCGGCTAGGCGATGATCGGGGCGGTCGAAAAAGGACAGCGCAGGATTGCGGGAACTTTGATATGAATCTCTCCGGATGCGGGTGGATGCGGCCCGCACCGGAGGCCCTGCGGACAGTCTGCCGCGGGCCGTTGTGCGAGGGGCAGGGACCAGCATGAAGCAGATGCAGAAGCCTTTCATGGCCGAATTGCAGAAGGCCAAGCGCAACGGCAACGCGATGCCGGGTAAGGCGGGCGAGGCCGCGACGGCCGTCGCCGCCGCCGCACCGGCGCTGGCCGGCCCGATGTCGGTCGACAACAGCGAGGTGCTGTCGGCCATCAACGAACTGGGCGCCAAGCTCGACCGCTTCCTCACCATGGACTCCGCGCAGATCGACCAGATCCAGACGGAGGTTGCAGACATCTCCGGCCGCATCAAGGCGACCAAGGTGGAGATGGCCGCGCTGCGCCACCCGCTGGCCGGCGAGGACAAGTTCGTCCAGGCCTCGCAGGAGTTGAGCGCCGTCGTCTCGGCCACCGAGGCGGCCACCAACACCATCATGGCCTGCGCCGAGGAGATGGAGGAGATCGTCCACGAACTCCGCTCCTCGATCCCGGAAGGCTACCAGCACGACCGCGTGAACGACCTCCAGGAGGTCATCGTCCGCATCTACGAGGCCTGCAACTTCCAGGACCTGACCGGCCAGCGCATCACCAAGGTCGTCCGCGCCCTCTCCTTCATCGAGGAGCGCATCGAGGCGATGATGGGCCTGTGGAACCGGCGCGAGTTCGAGGCGATGCCGCTGCCGCCCTCGGTCACCAAGCTGGACGGCGAGCTGGAGCTGCATGGTCCGGCGCCGTCGGAAGACGCCGGCAACATCTCCCAGGCCGACATCGACGCGCTGTTCGCATAAGCTTTCCGATGACAGGGGTATCGGGCCGCGCCAGCGCGGCCCGACGGCAAGCACTCATCCCCCGATCAGGTCCAGCCACTCCCGCTCGCTGAGCACCGTCACGCCCAGGTCGCGCGCCTTGGCGGCCTTGCTGCCGGCGTCGGCGCCGACGACCACGTAGTCGGTCTTCTTCGACACCGATCCCGTCACCTTGGCGCCCAGCGCCGACGCGCGGTCCTGTGCCTCGTCGCGGGTCATGGTCTCCAGCGTGCCGGTGAACACCACCGTCTTGCCGGCCACGGGCGAGCCCGCCGCCTTTGGCTTCTCGGCGTCCAGCACGCGCACGCCGGCGTCGCGCAGGCCCTGGATGATCGCGCGGTTGCGCTCCTCCAGGAAGAAGCCGGCGATCTCCTCGGCGGCGACCTCGCCCACATCGGGCACACGCACGAGGTCATCCCACGCCGGGCCGGGCGCCTCGGCCGCGGCCCGCGCCATCGCCGCCTTCCAGCGCTCCAGGTCGCCGTAATGCTCGGCCAGCGCGGCGGCGGCAGGCTTCTTCACCTCCTTGACGCCCAGGAGCGAGATGACCTTCTCCAGCCCCAGCCCCGGTTGTCCCGCGTAGAAGTCCACCTTGGCGACGTTCTCCGCATCGCGAAACCACGCCAGCAGCGCCGCCACCGTCGCCGGGCCGACGCGCTTCAGCGCCGTCAGCTCGCGCCACGCCGCGCCCGGCATGGCCGCGACCGCCGCCTCCATGCCGGCCAGCCATGCGTCCAGCGAACCGAAGTGGCGGGCCAGCGACTTGGCCGTCACTTCGCCCACGTGGCGGATACCCAGCGCGAAGATGAAGCGGTGCAGGTCGGTGCCGGCGCGGCGCTGGTTGATGGCGGCGTAGAGGTTCTCGACCGACTTCTCCTTCCAGCCCGGCCGGCCGAGGATGGTGATGGCGCCGGCTTTCGCTCGCTCCTCCAGCGTGAAGATGTCGACGGGGGAGCGCAGCAGGCCGTCGTCCCAGAACTCCTCGATGATCTTCTCGCCCAGCCCCTCGATGTCGAAGGCGTTGCGGCTGACGAAGTGGCGCAGCCGTTCCTTGGCCTGGGCCGGGCAGATCAGGCCGCCGGTGCAGCGGCGCACCACCTCGCCCTCCTCGCGCACGGCGAGGCTGCCGCACTCCGGGCAGTGGTCGGGGAAGACGAAGGGCACCGCACCCTCCGGCCGCTGCGACTCGACGACCCCGACCACCTGCGGGATGACGTCGCCGGCCCGCTGGACGACCACCAGGTCGCCGACGCGCACGTCCTTACGGGCGATCTCGTCCTCGTTGTGCAGGGTGGCGCGGCTGACGACGACGCCGCCGACGGTGATGTCCTCCAGTTCCGCCACCGGGGTCAGCGCGCCGGTGCGGCCGACCTGGATGGTGATGCCCTTCAGGCGCGTCTGCGCCTGCTCCGCCGGGAACTTGTGGGCGATGGCCCAGCGCGGCGCCCGGCTGACGAAGCCCAGGCGCTGCTGCAGCTCCAGGCTGTCCACCTTGTACACCACGCCATCGATGTCGAAGGGCAGGGTGGAGCGGCGGCGGCCGACCTGTTCGTAGTACAGCAGCAGCTCCTCCACACCGTCCACGTGCTCAGCCGGCTGGTTGAGGCGGAAGCCCCAGGCATCCAGCCGCTGGCGGATGCCCCACTGGGTGTCGGCGATCGGCTCCGACACCTCGCCCAGCGCGTAGCCGAAGAAGCACAGCGGGCGTGAGGCGGTGACGGATGGATCCTTCTGGCGCAGCGACCCGGCGGCGGCGTTGCGCGGGTTGGCGAACACCGGCTCACCCTTTTCGGCGTAGCCGCGGTTCATCTCCAGGAAGTCGTCGCGGTTCATGTAGACCTCGCCGCGCACCTCGAGCACGGCGGGGTGGGGGGCGGGCAGGGTCTTCGGCACATCCTTGATGGTCATGACGTTGGCCGTCACGTCCTCGCCCTCGGTACCGTCGCCGCGCGTGGCGGCCAGCACCAGCCGCCCGTCCTCATAGCGCAGGGAGCAGGACAGCCCGTCGATCTTCGGCTCGGCCACGAAGACGACCGGCGCGTCCGCCGGCAGCCGCAGCTCCTTGCGAATGCGGTTGACGAAATCGTGCGCGTCCTCGGCCGCGAAGGCGTTGCCCAGCGACAGCATGGGCACGGCGTGCCGCACTTTCCTGAACCCCGCCGCCGGGGCGGCGCCGACGCGCAGGGAGGGCGAATCCGCACGGCGCAGCTCCGGGTACCGTGCCTCGATGGCGTTGTTGCGGCGGACCAGCGCGTCGTACTCCGCGTCGGAGATCTCCGGTTGGTCCTTCTGGTGGTAGAGCGCGTCGTGGTGAGCGATCTCCTGCGCCAATGCGGCCAGTTCCGCCTGCGCCTGCTCGATCGTCAACTCCTCGACGGGGACGGCGCGCGGGTTGGCGGGGGCGGAGAAGAGATCGGACATGGCGGGACCTGGACAGTGGCGAGGAGCGGAGAATAGCGCTTGCGTCGCGCGGGCGAAATGGCGAGCCTCGCCTCACGGTACCAGGAGGTCGGGCGATGAAGGCGCGCGTGAAGTGGGTGGACGGCATGATGTTCGTCGGCGAATCCGGCAGCGGCCACGCCGTTGTGATGGACGCCGCCCCTGACGTGGGCGGGCGCAACCTGGGTGTGCGGCCGATGGAGATGCTGCTGCTGGGCATGGGCGGCTGCTCCTCCATCGACGTGGTGATGATCCTGAAGAAGGGCCGCCAGCCGATCACCGACTGCGTCGTCGAGCTGGAGGCGGAGCGCGCGGCCACCGACCCCAAGGTGTTCACGAAGATCCACGCGCATTTCGTCGTCACCGGCCGCGGCCTCGACCCGAAGAAGGTGGAGCGCGCCGTCAGCCTGTCGGCCGAAAAATACTGCTCCGCTTCGGTCATGCTGGGGGCCACGGCCGCCATCACGCACGACTTCGAGGTGGTGGACGACACGGCGTCCCCCGCCGCCTGATGCCCGGGCCGACCCAGCCGATCGCGATCGACGACCGCCTCGTGGTCGCGGCGGCGCTCGACCGCATCCTCTACGACGACCCCGAGCGTTTTTCGGCCGACGACGCCCGCACCGTGCGTGGGCTGATCCCGCGCGCCCGCACGCCGTGGCTCAGCCTGGGTTTCCGCGCGCAGAGCCGGGGGGCGGGCATGAGCGGGCAGGCCGCCGGCGTCGGTCAGGTCGATCTGAAGGGCGAGGACACGGTCGTGAAGGGCGGCATCGGCGAGGGGCCGGAGTGGCGCTGCGGCCAGTACAAGATCTCCAACCGCGGCCACGGCCTGGAGATCTGGCAGGTGATGAGCGACGAGTTCGACGAGACGCCAAAAGGGGCATGGCTGGACATCGACGCGCTGGGCGCGCCCGAGCGCCTCCTGTTCTTCCAGCCCCGCGACATCGGCCTGCGCATCCCCTTCACAGCGCTCCATTTCGTCATCCGCCTGGGCGGCTGGCGGGAGTGGAAGCGGCCGGAGTGACGGCGCCTCCCTGCGACGCGCCGTCCCTTTGACGGGCTATGCGCTTTCGGCTAGAGCATGCGGCATGAGCAAGACCGCATCCCCCTCGTCCGTCGAGACGCTGTTCGTCACGCGCATCTACCGTGCCGAACTGGCCGAAGTCGTTCCCCTGAACGGGGAACTCGCCGCCTCCTGCCGCTCGGCCGCCGAAGACGACGAGGCGGGGCAGGGCTGGTCGGACGAGCACGGCTACACCGGCTACACCTCCTACGCCTCGTTGGATGACCTGTCCTGGCGCTTCCCGGCGGTGAAGGAGCTGACCAAGCACATCGACCGCCACGTGAAGGGCTTTGCCAAGATCCTCGAATGGGACCTCGGCGGGCGCAAGCTGGAACTCGATTCGCTGTGGATCAACGTGCTCGATCCGGGTGGCTTCCACGGCTCGCACATCCACCCCAACAGCGTGATCAGCGGCACCTATTACGTCGACGTGCCGGAGGGGGCGAGCACCTTGCGCTTCGAGGACCCGCGCCTGGGCTTCATGATGGGCTCCCCGCCCAAGAAGGCCAAGGCGGCGCGCGAGGTGCAGCCCTTCGTGCCGATGGTGCCGAAGCCCGGTACGCTGCTGCTGTGGGAAAGCTGGCTTCGGCACGAGGTCTCGCTGAACCGCGCCGAGACGGAGCGCATCACCATCAGCTTCAACTACGCTTGGCGATAACAGGTCACACGCGCCGGGTCACACGTGGCGGACCAGCGCCAGCAGGCCGCCGGCCCCCACCATCAGGCCGCCGCTCACGCGGTTGACGGTGCGCGTGGCCGAGGCGCCGGACAGGCGGGCGGCGATGGTCTGCCCGCCGGCCGCGTAGGCGAGGATCCAGCCGAACTCCACCACGACCATCACGGCGACCAGGATGGTCAGTTGCGGCAGCAGCGGTGCGGCGGGCTCGATGAACTGCGGGAACAGCGCGGCCATGAACACCAGCGCCTTCGGGTTGCTGGTGGCGACCAGGACGCCGCGCAGGAACAGCCGGGCTGGCGTGCCGCCGACCTCCGCCGCCGGGACGACCCCCGGATCCGCCGCGTCGCCATTCACCGGAGTCCGCCACGTGGTGATGCCCAGCCACGTCAGGTAGGCCACGCCCAGCCACTTCACGGTCAGGAAGGCCGGCTCCGACGCCGCCAGCAGCGCCCCCAGCCCCATCACCGACAGCGTCGCCATGCCGGCCAGCGCCGCGCACATGCCCAAGCCACCCCAGGCGGCGCGGCGCACGCCGAAGCGCAGCCCCAGGCTCATGGCCAGCAGCATGTTCGGCCCCGGCGTCATCGACAGGACGAACGAGGTGACCAGGAACAGACCCAGCGTGTGCCAGCCCATGCGCGCCTCCGGTTCGGGGGAGGGCGAGGGAAACACGGCGACGGACCGCCGACAAATGCCGAGCGCGCGGGTCCGCTCCGCGCGGAAGGGGCACGTTCTTACCTTTTTTGGGAACTCAATCGCGTCGCGGGTGACCAAAGAGGCAGTTCATTCGGATATGGAGCCGTCACGATGAAGCCCACCATTCTCGGCACGTTCGCCCTCGCCGCTATGACCGCCGTCGCCCTCGCCGGCGTCTCCGGTCCCGCCATCGCCCAGGACGCCAAGCCCAAGATCAAGGTCTGCGCCCAGTCGATGGCCGCGGTCGCAGCCAAGGCCATCATCACGGTGTACACCGCTGCTCCCGGCCAGCCCGAGCAACGCTCGAGCACCGGCTGGCGCACGATGACCCTCGGCGGCGATCCCCTGTGCGTTCAGGCGGAGGATCTCCAGGCGTTCAACGTGACGATCGAGGGCTGGACCACGAAGTGGGAGAAGGGCTGCGACGTCAACCGGCGCCCCGCCGAGAACCTCATCGTCGTCATGAGGGGAAGCGCCTTTTCGCTCAGCTGCACGACCAGCTGAGCACCGCTGGCGCGGCCCGGACCGCGGTTCTCCTCGGTGCTGCCGCGCCGCCCCGGCCCTCGGGTCAGCCGCGCCCGGCGATCAGGCTGTCGGCGGCCCGGCGCGCCTCTTCGGTGACGGTGGCGCCGGAGAGCATGCGGGCGATCTCCTCGCGTCGCTCGTCGCCGTCCAGCTCGGTCACGCCGGTGGTCACGCGCTCGCCCTTCACCGACTTCTGCACCTTCAGATGGACGGAGCCGCGCGCCGCCACCTGCGGGCTGTGCGTCACCACCAGCACCTGCAGGCCGTGGCCCAGCGTCTCCAGCCGTTCGCCGACCGCCGCCGCGACGGCGCCGCCGATGCCGGTGTCCACCTCGTCGAACACCAGGGTGCCGACCGTGCTGGTTTGTGACAGCACCACCTTCAGCGCCAGCATGAAGCGCGCCAGCTCGCCACCCGACGCGATCTTGTTCAGCGCCCCCGGCGGGGATCCCGGATTGGTGGCGACCTGGAAGGCGACACGGTCCATGCCCGTCGGTCCCCATTCGGCCTCGGGCAGCGTCTCGACCAGGGTGCGGAACTTGGCGCGCTCCAGTTTCAGCGGCGGCAGCTCGGCGGCCACCGCCTTGTCCAGGCGGCCGGACGCCTGCCTGCGCCCCTTGGACAGATCCTCGGCCGCCTTGCGATAGCCGTCGCGGGCCGCCTCGGCCTCCTTGGCGAGGCGGGCGAGCAGGTCGCCCTGGTCCTCGATCATGGCAAGCCGCCCGGCCATGTCGTCGCGCAGGGACGCCAGCGCGTCCACCTCGACGCCGTGCTTGCGCGACGCGGCGCGCAGCGCGAACAGGCGCTCCTCCAGCTTCTCCAGCGCCGCCGGGTCCATGTCCACGTCCGCCGACGCGGCCTGCAGCGCGGCGATGCCCTCGGCCGCCTCGGTGGCGGCGCGGTCGAGCGCCGCGATGGCGGGGTCCAGCGCGCCGCCGGCCTTCTCGGCGATGCGGGTGAGCGTGCGCAGCGCCGAGGCCAGCGCGCGTTCGACGCCGCGCTCGCCGGACAGCTCGGCGTAGGCGGCGTTCATCGCCTCGACCACCTTCTCGCGGTGCATCAGCACGGCGCGCGTCTCGGCGAGTTGCTCCTCCTCACCCGGCTTGGGGGCGAGCGCGTCCAGCTCGGCCACGGCGTGGCGCAGGTATTCCTCTTCCGACCGCGCGCGGGCGATCTCGGCGGCGGCGTTGGCGCGCGCGTCCTCCACCTGCCGCCACGCGCGGTGCGCGGCGAACACGCGGGCGACCTTGGCCTCAAGCGCGGCATAGGCGTCGAGCACGCCGCGGTGGGTGGCGGGGTTGAGCAGGCCGTGCGTCTCGAACTGGCCGTGCACCTCGACCAGTTCCTCGCCCAGGCGCTTCAGCAGGCCCACGCCCACCGCCTGGTCGTTGACCCAGGCGCGGGAGCGGCCGTCGGCGCTGACCGTCCGGCGGATGACGAGACGGTCATCCGCCTCCAGCCCCTGCTCGCGCAGGATGGCGAAGGCCGGGTGGTCGCCGGACAGCTCGAACTCGGCCGTGACGGCGGCCTGCTCGGCGCCGTGGCGCACCAGCCCCGACTCGGCGCGGGCCCCGAGAGCGAGGCCGAGCGCGTCCAGCATGATGGATTTGCCGGCACCGGTCTCGCCGGTGAGCACGCAGAGTCCCGGGCGGAAGTTCAGCGAGAGGCGCTCGATCAGGACGACGTCCCGGATCGTCAGCGCCAGCAGCGCGGACCGCCCTAGAACAGGGAGTTCCAGGCTTTGCTGATCCACGATTTCTCGTCTCTCGCCGGACGGACGTTGGCGTCGACCAGCAGGGCATAGCTGTCGACGTACCAGTCGCTGCCCGGATAGTTGTGGCCGAGCACGGCGGCGGCGGTCTTCGCCTCCTCCACCACGCCGAGCGCCAGATAGGCCTCGACGAGGCGGTGCAGCGCCTCCGGCACGTGCGAGGTGGTCTGGTATTGCTCCACCACCGTGCGGAAGCGCCCGATGGCGGCGGTGTGCTGGCCCTGCTTCAGGTAGAAGCGGCCGACTTCCATCTCCTTGCCGGCGAGGTGGTCGTTGGTCAGGTCGATCTTCAGGCGCGCGTCGCGGGCGTACGGCGTGTCGGGGAAACGGCGCACCACCTCCGCCAGCGCGTCCAGCGAGCGGCGCGTCATGCGCTGGTCGCGGCGCACGTCGGTGATCTGCTCGTAGTAGCACAGCGCCCGCAGGTAATAGGCGTAGGCCACCTCCGGGCTGCCGGGGTGGAGCTGGATGAAGCGGTCGAGCGCCAGGATGGCGTCGTCGTACTTCAGGTCCTCGTAGTGCGCGTAGGCGGCACGGAGCTGCGCCTTGGTGGCCCACTGCGAGTAGGGGTGCTGGCGCTCGACTTCGTCGAACAGCTTGGCGGCGGTCTTGTAGTTCTCCGACCGCATGTTGGCTTCCGCCTCGTCGAAGATCGTCTCCGGCGGCCGCTCGACATAGGGCATCTCGTCCTTGTCGGACGAGCAGGCGGCAAGCGCCAGGGTGATGAGGCAGGCGGCGACCGGCGTGCGGAATTGGCGGAAGGGCATCGTCGTCATAAGACCGTGAGAGGTGCCCCTATATAGCACGCTCCGGCGTCGGCGCGGCAAGTCGCATGAGGCGGGGCAGGGGGCTTTCCGGGGCGGACGGGATCCGGCCGCACGGGCACTGCCGCGAAGTCCGGACGCGGGGCATGTGGTGCGACGCGGCGGTTGATTCAAGAGTTCAATAGAATCAAGTGCCTGGAAGGCTTTACTGATCTTCTTTATCCGTTCTTTGTCCTAACTTTGTCGTTTGTCGTCGCGTGCGCGCGTTCCCTCGCCCCGGCAGGGGAGGGGGCTTTCGCGACTCATCGTGCACTTCGCCGGAAGGGGAGGGGGGTGAAAAACGAAAACGCCCTCCCCGGAAGGGGAGGGCGGGGGGCTCGCGGCGGCGAGAAGCGGATCAGGCGACGGCGCGGCGCGCGGGCTCGGTCCAGCCGGCCGGCAGCAGCGCCGCCGGCGCGTCGTAGCACCACGCGCCGCGGTCGGCGAACAGCGCGCGCAGAAGCTGGTTGTTCAGCGCGTGGCCGGAGCGCACGCCGTGGAAGTGGCCGATGATCGGGCCGCCGGCCAGATACAGATCGCCGATGGCGTCCAGGATCTTGTGGCGCACGAACTCGTCCTCGAACCGCAGGCCCTCGGCGTTGAGGATGCGGTTCTGCTCCTTGTCGACGACGACGGCGTTGTCGAGCGAGCCGCCGCGCGCCAGCCCGGCGTTGCGCATGGCGTCGACCTCGTGCAGGAAGCCGAAGGTGCGGGCCTGGCTGATCTCGTCGCGGAAGCTGTCGGTCGACAGGTCGACGCTGCCCACCTTGTGGTGGATCACGGCGGAATCGAAGTCGATCTCGAAGCTGAAGGTCTGGCTCTCGTCCGGGGTCAGCGTGGCCGACTTGACGCCGTCGCCGACGGTGACCGGCTTCAGCACGCGGATGGCGCGGCGTGGCGCGGTCTGCTCGGCGATGCCGGCGCGCTCGAACATCTCGACCCACGGGGCGGCGCTGCCGTCCATGACCGGGACCTCGGCCGCGTCGATGCCGATCACAGCGTTGTCGATGCCGCAGCCGGCCAGGGCGGCCATCAGGTGTTCGATGGTGCCGATTGTGGCGCCGTCGGCATTGCCGATGACGGTGCACAGGCGGGTGTCGACGACCTTGTCCCAGGATGCGCGGATTTCCGCCGCGCGGCCGCGCAGGTCGGTGCGCACGAAGGTGATGCCGCTGTCCGCCGCCGCCGGGGCGATGGTGACGCTCACCGTCGAACCAGAGTGCAGGCCGATGCCGCTGCTGCGAACCGTCCTCTTCAGCGTGCGCTGAAACAGTCCGTTCGAGATACCACCGATTTGCATCGCGGGAAGGTCCTGATCTGGTCTTGTCGGGTGGGTCGCCTCGTCTCCATCTGCTGGTGGGGCCAGCGATTCAACTTGGCATGGGACCGCATCTGCTACCTAGCACTGCATTGGGTCGAGGACAAATCACTCTTTATTACGAAATGTTGCAGTGCCGGTGACGCAGGAGCGGGAAAGATGAGGAAAGGGACCTCCGGGTACGGCGGATGCGCCCCGGAGGTCAAGGTGGAAGGCAGGGTTGTGGAGAATCCGGCGGCGACGGCCTTTCAGCGTGCGCCGCCGGAGTCCGTGCGGGTACGGCGGCGGCCATGAGGCCTCCGTCGTCGCGCAGGGCGGACCTCGTTTCCCGGCGGATGATGGTTTCCCTCATCCGCCGGAGATCGGCTGGCAGTGCTCAGACCGGCGGCGCTTGATCGCTTCCATCGAGCGCCGCCGGTCAAACCCGACAGCCCTTTGCCACTGGCAAAGGGCGAGAGGGTGATACGGACGAAGCCTTCAGGCGCCGGCCGTATCAGTTGGCCTGGCGGCGCAGGAACGCCGGGATATCCAGCATGTCCTCGTCGGTCGGGTGCGCCTTCGGCTGCGGGGCGGCCGGGATGCCGAGGCTCGGCTGCTGCGGGTGCTGCGGTGCGGCCGGGGCGTGCTGCTGCGGGGCGTGCTGCTGCGGTGCGGCGGCGCGCGGCGCCTCGTGCATCGGCTCCTCCTTGCGGCGGCCAATGCCGGTGACGAGGCCGAACAGCGACATGCGCTTCTTGGCCTGCGCCTCCGGCGCGGACTCCACCGCGGCGGGGACCGGGGCGGCGGCGGTGCTCAGCGTCGGGCGCGGACCCGGATCGACGGCCTTCGGCGGGATGAAGGCGCCGTCGCGGCGGTCGGCGTGCAGCGGGCCGGCCGGCGCATGCGCCGCCGGAGCCTGCTGGTGCTGCACCGGCATCTGCTGGGCCGGCGCGGGCGCCATCGGGGGCTGCTGGACCGGCGCCTGGGCGGCCTCGGCGACCGGGGCCGGAGCCGATTCGGCGAGCGGGGCGGCTTCCTGCTGGTGGGCCGGCGGGGCCAGCGGGGACTGCACGGCCAGCGCGGTGGCGCCGTTCACCATCGGCTGCTTGAAGACCGGGGCCGGGCCGCCCATGGCGGTGGCGGCGGTCGGGGCGACGCCGACGCCGCCGACCTCGGCCGGACGGGCGGCCGGAGCGGACAGGCCCGGCAGGCCGCCCGGCTTGCGGGTGCGGTCGGAGACGACCGACAGGCTGACCGGATGCACCGGGCGCGGGCTGGCCATCGCCGCGGCGTCGATGCCGGTGGCGACGACCGACACGCGCATCGTGCCTTCCATCGAGCTGTCGAAGGTCGAGCCGAAGATGATGTTGGCGTCCGGATCGACCTCGTCGCGGACGCGGTTCGCCGCCTCGTCCACCTCGAACAGGGTCATGTCGTAGCCGCCGGTGATGTTGATGAGGACGCCGCGCGCCCCCTTCATCGACACGTCGTCCAGCAGCGGGTTGGAGATGGCGGCCTCGGCGGCCTCGATGGCGCGGCGCTCGCCGCCGGCCTCGCCGGTGCCCATCATCGCCTTGCCCATTTCCGTCATCACCGAGCGGATGTCGGCGAAGTCCAGGTTGATGAGGCCGGGCATGACCATCAGGTCGGTCACGCCGCGCACACCGGAGTGCAGCACGTCGTCCGCCATCTTGAAGGCGTCGGCGAACGTGGTCTTCTCGTTGGCGATGCGGAACAGGTTCTGGTTCGGGATGATGATCAGCGTGTCGACGTACTGCTGCAGCTCGGCGATGCCCTGTTCGGCCAGGCGCATGCGGTGCGCGCCTTCGAAGTGGAAGGGCTTGGTCACCACGCCGACAGTCAGGATGCCGCGCTCGCGCGCCGCGCGGGCAATCACCGGGGCGGCGCCGGTGCCGGTGCCGCCGCCCATGCCGGCGGTGATGAACACCATGTTCGAGCCTTCGAGATAGCCGACGATGTCGTCCATCTGCTCCTCGGCCGAGGCGCGGCCGACGTCCGGCTTGGAGCCGGCGCCCAGACCCCGCGTGGTGCCGGTGCCGAGCTGGAGGCGCTTCTCGCACAGGCTACCCTTCAGCGCCTGCGCGTCGGTGTTGCCGACGACGAAGTCGACGCCTTCCAGGTTCGACTTGATCATGTTGTTGACGGCATTGCCGCCGGCGCCGCCAACGCCGAACACGGTGATGCGCGGCTTCAGCTCGGGTTCGATCTGGGGAATGCTGACGTTGATCATGCTAGCCTCCACAACCTGCTTTTGTTCCTTGGGTGAATTCGATTCGGATAACGCCGGTTAGGCCCGGCTGTTGGTGCGCGACTTACGAAAACGACCACGCCGGCTCCTCCCATACGGGTGGAGCCGGGCGTGCGGAGACCGGAGGATCGCGGGAGACGCCATGGTTACAGGTTCTCCCGGAGCCAGAGACCGACACGGCCCCACAACCCGCTGGCGGACACGGCCTCGTGGCCGGCCACCGGCAGTTCGGTGGGGTGACGCACGGAATGGATGAGCAGGCCGGCCGCCGTCGAGAAGGCGGGGCCGCCGTTCGCCTCGGGCAGGCCGGCGATGCGCGTCGGGCGGCCCAGGCGGATCTGCTTGTCGAGGATGAGCTGCGCCAGCTCGCGCGTGCCGGGAAGCTGGCTGGCCCCGCCGGTCAGCACGACGCGGCGGCCGGCCAGCTTGCCGAAGCCCGATTGTTCGAGGCGCGAGCGCACCAGCTCGAAGATCTCCTCCAGCCGCGGCTGGATGATGCGGACCAGGAGCGACTTGGGCACCTGGTTGGTCTGCCCGCGCTCCTCCTCGCCGACCTGGGGCACGTCGATCATCTCGCGCTCGTCGGCGGCACTCGCCATGGCGCTGCCGTACAGCGTCTTCATGCGCTCGGCGTGGACGACGGCGGTG
>DASPIO010000023.1:0-41504 GCA_035629155.1 Azospirillum sp.
CGGTCAGGTCGGTGCCGGTCATGCGGGCCTTGGTCAGGTCGGCGGCGGTGAACAGGGCCTTGCGGCAGCGGGCGCGCGACAGGTCGGCGGACCAGAGATAGCCGCCGGTCAGCGGCAGCGGGCTGAGCTGGGCGCAGGAGAAGTCGGCGCAGTCCAGCGCCGCGCGGTGCAGGCGGATGCCGCGCAGGTCGGCGTGGCGCAGGACGGCGCCGCGCAGGTCGGCCAGCTCCAGGTCCGCCGTCACCAGGGACGCGCTGCTGAGGTCGGTGCCGTGCAGGCGCGCCGCGCGCAGCACCGCCGCCGACAGGTTCACGCCGGACAGGTCCAGGCCCGACAGGTCGCGGTCGGACAGGTCGGCGCGCGTGCCCTTCTTGCCGTTGGTCGCCACCCACTGGTCGTGCGACTCCAGGATGGCGCCCAGCTCGTCGCCCAGCATGGCGCGGGCCACGGCGAGGCGGGCGCCGGAGGTGCGGGCCAGCGACAGGTCGACGCCGTCCAAGAGGGCGCCGAGCATGTTCGCCCCCTCCAGCTTGGTGTGGCGCATGACGGTGCGGCTGAGGATGGCGCCCTCCAGCTTGGCGCCGGAGAGGTTGGCCTCCGACAGGTCGGCGCCCTCCATGTCGCAGCCGGTGAGGTCGGCGTTGCGCAGGTCGGCGCGCATCAGCTTGCTGCCGCGCAGGCAGGTGTCGCGCAGGTCGGTCTGCAGAACGAAGCTGTCGGAGATCTTGGCCTGGCTGAGGTTGGAGCGCGCCAGCACCGCCGACGACAGGTCGGCCTGCGCCGAGGGGCGCACCATGGGCAGCAGGTCGCCCGACGACTGCGTCATCAGGATGCCGTTGCGCAGGTCGGCGTGCATCAGGTTGCAGCCGGCCATCATGGCGCCGCGCAACTGCACGCCGCGCAGGTCGGCGCGGTTGAGGTCGGCGCGCAGCATCTGCGCCCGGCGCAGGTCGGTGCCGAACAGCGAGGCGCCGGACAGGTCCGTCCCCGCCATCTTCGCCCCCACCATGCGCGATCCCGTGAAGTCCGCCCCGGACAGCTTGCGCCCGGTCAGGTCGAGGAAGGAGAGGTCGCACAGCTTCAGCACCGCGCGCGCCGCGTTGGGGCGGCGCAGGACGAACGCCTCGTGCTTGGCGGCGATGGCGTCCAGTTCGGCCTGCGAGACCTTGCGCAGCGCCACGGGGGAGGGGGCCGCGTCCGCGCCCGGCGTGTCGGTGGCGAGCATGCCGGCGGCGGACTCGGGGGTCGCTGTCTCCTGCGCGTTCATGGTGATCTCGCCCCAGCCGGTTGATTCGTGAACGAACGTGGTTGGGTGCGGACCTTGCGCGCGCTCTGTTTCAGGACGATGCCGATTCGGACACGGCCATGTTTCATTTGTTTCAAGCGCCTGCAAACGATGTTGCCGTCGGCGGTGCCGGGGGCCTGCGTCCCTCGCGCACCTTGACGCCCGGCGCTTGCCTCTCCTTTATTGCAAGGGGGTGGCCTGTTCTTTGGGGCAGGGTGCCCGCATGCCGTACGATCACCGCCGCCCGACGCCGCCCGTCCCCACCGCTCCGGAGCCCTTGCCGATGCCCAACGGGTCCGACCGCACGACCGTCTGGCCCGGCAAGCCCTATCCGCTGGGGGCGACGTGGGACGGCTATGGCGTCAACTTCGCGCTGTTCTCTGCCAACGCCGAGAAGGTGGAGCTGTGCCTGTTCGACAAGACGGGTGCCAAGGAGCTGGAGCGCATCGCGCTGCCCGAGCACACGGACGAGGTCTGGCACGGCTATCTGCCGGAGGCGCGGCCGGGCCTGCTGTACGGCTACCGCGTGCATGGCCCGTACGAGCCGTCGGCGGGGCACCGCTTCAACGCCAACAAGCTGCTGCTCGACCCCTACGCCAAGGCGCTGTTCGGCAGCATCAAGTGGTCGGACGCGCATTACGGCTACCGCCTGGGCTCGACGCGCGAGGATCTGTCGTTCGACCGGCGGGACAACGCGCGCTCCATGCCCAAGTGCCGGGTGGTCGACCGCGCCTTCACCTGGGGCAACGACCGGCCGCCGGCCGTGCCGTGGAGCGACACGGTGGTGTACGAGGCGCACGTGCGCGGCTTCACCATGCAGCACCCGGCGGTGCCGGAACCGCTGCGCGGCACCTTCGCCGGCATGTCGACGCACGCGGTGGTCGATTACCTGAAGGCGCTGGGCATCACGTCGGTCGAGCTGCTGCCGGTGCAGTCCTTCACCGACGACCGCCATCTGGTGGCGCAGGGGCTGCACAATTACTGGGGCTACAACACCATCGGCTTCTTCGCGCCCGAGCCGCGCTACATGACCACCGGCGTGCTGTCGGAGTTCAAGACGATGGTCGCCCGCCTGCACGAGGCGGGGATCGAGGTCATCCTCGACGTCGTCTACAACCACACGGGCGAGGGCAACCACCTCGGCCCCACGCTGAGCTTCCGCGGCATCGACAACGCCAGCTACTACCGGCTGATGCCGGGCGACAAGCGCTATTACGCCGACGACACGGGCACCGGCAACACCCTGAACATCGCCCACCCGCGCGTGCTGCAGATGGTGATGGACAGCCTGCGCTACTGGGTCACCGAGATGCACGTGGACGGGTTCCGCTTCGACCTCGCCACCGTGCTGGGGCGGGAGAGCTATGGGTACGACCCCGGCTCGGGCTTTCTGGACGCGGTGCGGCAGGACCCGGTGCTGGCCGGCGTCAAGCTGATCGCCGAACCGTGGGACGTGGGGCCGGGCGGCTATCAGGTGGGCAACTTCCCGCCGGGCTGGGCGGAGTGGAACGACCGCTACCGCGACACCGTGCGCCGCTACTGGAAGGGCGACGAGGGCATGCTGCCGGAGCTGGCGGGGCGGATCGCCGGCTCGTCCGACCTGTTCGAGAAGCACGGGCGGCGGGCGTGGTCGTCGGTCAACTTCGTCACGGCGCACGACGGGTTCACGCTGGCCGACACCGTCGCCTACAACGAGAAGCACAACTGGTCGAACGGCGAGGGCAACCGCGACGGCCACTCCGCCAACTACTCCTGGAACCACGGGGTGGAGGGGCCGACGGACGATCCGGCCATCCGCGCCACGCGCGCCCGCCAGAAGCGCAACCTGCTGGCCACGCTGCTGCTGTCGCAGGGCACGCCGATGCTGCTGGCTGGCGACGAGATCGGCCACACCCAGCACGGCAACAACAACGCCTACTGCCAGGACAACCCGCTGACCTGGCTGGACTGGGACACGGTGCAGGAAAAGGGCGAACCGGCCGACATGCTGGCCTTCGTGCGACGGCTGCTGGCGCTGCGCAAGGCGCACCCGGTGCTGCGCCGGCCGGTGTTCCTGCACGGCCGCGTCACCTCGGCCGACGGGCTGAAGGACATCGTCTGGTACACGCCCGGCGGCACCGAGAAGACGGCCGAGCAGTGGCGCAACACGCACGCGCGCTGCATCGGCCTGCTGCTGAACGGCCACGCGGGCGAGTATGTGGACGCCGAGGGGCGGCGGCTGGACGACGGCGTGCTGCTGATCGTGCTGAACGCGCACCACGACGCGGTGTCCTTCACGCTGCCGGCGGTGCCGGGCGGGCGCGGCTGGCGCTGCGTGCTGGACACGCGCGAGGCGGACGGGGCGGGCGACGGGCGCATGCTCCTGTGCGGACGGCCGGTGCCGGCGGCGGGGCGCACGGTGCAGGTCTACGTGTTGGTGGAATCGGTGGAGCGCGACGTTTTGCGTTAGTCGAAATTAACGGTTGCCCCACTAAGGTCACCGTCAGCCCGGCGGTTGATCCGAGTTTCGCGATGCCAGAGTATGATTTCTCCCAGGTCGAAGCGGCGATCATCGACAGCCAGCACAACACGCTGCGCCTGCTGCGCGAACTGCTGGCCCGCCTCAACCTGAAGAACGTCGCGACCTTCACCACGGTCAGCGATGCGACACCGCTGCTGACCAACGCCACGCCGGACCTGCTGCTGGTCGATGTCGACGGGGAGGAGGCGGAGGCGCTGAAGTTCGTGCGCACGCTGCGCAACGAGCCGGGGACGCCGAACCCCTTCGCCTGCGTCATCCTGACCACGTGGCAGCCGACGCCGGTGCTGCTGATGCGCGTCGCCAACACCGGCGCCGACGACCTGCTGGTCAAACCGGTGTCGCCCAAGCAGGTGCAGGAGCGGGTGACCACCCTGGTCGAGGCGCGCAAGAAGTTCGTCGTCACCGCCGACTACACGGGCCCGGACCGTCGCAAGTCGCCGCGCGACGCCACGCAGGTGCCGCTCATCGACGTGCCCAACACGCTGCGCCTCAAGGCGACGAACAAGTGGGGCACGGTGGTGCCCCGCAAGATGACGCTGGAGGCGGTGAGCCGCGTCAACGAGCAGAAGCGCCTGCGCGCCAGCGTGCAGGCCGCCTTCCTGGTCGAGTTCGCCATGCCCGGCCTGACCCGCACGCCGGTCGACCGGATGGCGGTCGAACACCTCAGCCGCGTGCCGGCCATGGTGGACGAGTTGATGCGCCGCCTGCCGGACGTGGGCAACCACGCCGCCATCGACACGGCTGGGCGCAGCCTGAAGAAGATCGTCGAGCACCTGCGGGCCGAGGTCGACGCCGGCACCGTGGACGAGCGCGAAGTGGCGCACGCGCAGGAGCTGTCGCGCGAACTGATGCAGGCGGTGGACCCGCAACGCCCGCTGGATTCGATGGTGCGGGAGGTGACGGCGGCGGTGGCCGGCTACCGCGCGCGCCTGGACCAGATCGCCCAGGCCAAGGCGGCGGAAGCCGCGCGGGCGGCGGGCGGTGGTGCGGCGGCGGTGGCCGGGGCCGGAACCGGGGCGGAGGCCGAGGGGGCGAAGGCGGGGGCGTGAGCCTCACCCCACCTCGTCCGTTGCCGTGGCCGTCACCGTGCCGCGCGTGCGCGCCGGCAGAACGCCCAGGCCGGGGAGCTTGACCGACAGCGTGGAGGGCTGCACGCCGATGGTCAGGCCCAGCAGGTTCACCTCCAGCCCCTCCTCGGCGGCCAGCAGGATGCCGGCGACGCCGAACAGGCTGACCTGCCAGCCGGTGCCGCTGGGGGCACGGGCGAACAGGCCGGTGCCCAGATAGTCCTTGCCCAGCGCCGTCGCCGGCAGGTCGAGGCGCAACTCCGGCACGGCGCGGCCGACCCAGGCGGCGAAGGTGTTGCTGTTCGGGCCGGGCCAGACGCGGTAGCGGTCGGCGTAGGGGTAGGCGCGCGCCGCCGCGTCGATCTTCGGGATCGCTGCCGCCGCCGCGTCGCCGCGCAGTTCCGCCAACACCACCGGGGCGGCGCCGAACCAGCGGCCGTCCGGGGCGCGGTGGCTGATCGCCAGCACCGGCAGGCCGCGGTAGAGGCGCCAGCCGATCACCTCGTACACCGTGTAGTGGGCGGCGCCTTCCGGCTTCACCGCGAACCACGGGTGCACGCCGAAAGCGCCGCGCCAGGACACGGCGCGCGCCGCGTAGACCTGGACCACCGGCTCGCGCACCGTCGCCGGATCGGGGGCGAGGCCGGCCGGCCCGCGGTCGGCGCTTACCCAGGCCGGGCCGAGCGTCACCGTGCCCGACGCGATCACGAACGCCGGCCCGGCCAGCAGCAGGACCAGCATCAGCAGGGTCAGCCAGAGCACTTTCACGTCACCTCCACAACGCCCTCGCCATGGGCACAGGGTATGTAGATGGGATTGGCGCCGTGACCACGCTGGAACAAAGTGTCCTGCGAGCCGATACATTCGTTCGCGGGGCGGGGATCATACGTCGAGGCGGGTTGTTGACGTCTCATTCGGGAGCGCCGATCTGCGGGGAACGGCGCGACACCGGACCACTCCACCACACGCAAGGCCAGCATGATCGCGAACGCCGCCCATGCCATGCCGTTCGGCGCCGAGGTGCGGTCGGACGGCTCCGTCCGTTTCCGTCTGTGGGCGCCGTCCGTCGCGGCGGTGCAGGTCGAGATCGAGGGGACGGCGTTGCTGCCGATGGAGGCCACCGGCGTCGGTTGGTTTGCGTGCACCACCGACCGCGCCCGGCCCGGATCACGCTACCGCTTCGTGCTGCCGGACGGGCTCAAGGTGCCGGACCCGGCTTCGCGCTTCCAACCGGACGACGTGAACGGGCCGAGCCAGGTCGTGGACCCGGGCGCCTATGCGTGGCGGGCCACCGGCTGGCGCGGCCGGCCGTGGCACGAGACGGCGCTGTACGAACTGCACGTCGGCACCTTCACGCCGGAGGGCACGTACCGCGCCGCTACGGCCAAGCTGGATCACCTGCGGGATCTCGGCGTCACGGCGGTGGAGCTGATGCCGCTGTCGGACTTCCCCGGCACACGCAACTGGGGCTACGACGGCGTGCTGCCCTTCGCGCCCGACGGCGCCTACGGCACGCCGGACGAGCTGAAGGCGCTGGTCGACGCGGCGCACGAGCGGGGTCTGATGGTGTTCCTCGACGTCGTCTACAACCACTTCGGGCCGGAGGGGAACTACCTCAACGCCTACGCCCGCCCATTCTTCACCGACCGGCACCACACGCCCTGGGGTGCCGCCATCAACGTGGACGGGGAGGGCAGCGCCACGGTGCGCGACTTCCTCATCCACAACGCGCTGTACTGGCTGGAGGAGTACCGCTTCGACGGGCTGCGCTTCGACGCGGTGCACGCCATCATCGACGACAGCGACCGGCGCTTCCTGAACGAACTGGCGGAGCGCGTGCAGGCCACCATCGGGCGGACACGCCCCGTTCACCTCGTGCTGGAGAACGACGACAACGCGTCCCGGCTGCTGGAGCCGGGGGCGGACCGCTTCACCGCGCAGTGGAACGACGACTACCACCACGTGGCGCACGTGCTGGCGACGGGGGAGAAGGGCGGCTATTACGAGGACTATGCCGGCGATCCGGCGGGCGCCATGGCGCGGGCACTGGCCGAGGGGTTCGTCTACCAGGGCGACCCGTCGCCCTACCGCGACGGCGAGCGGCGCGGCAGCCCCAGCGCGCATCTGTCGCCGCTGGCCTTCGTCGTCTTCCTGCAGAACCACGACCAGATCGGCAACCGGGCACTGGGCGAGCGGCTGGCGGTGCTGGCCGAGCCCCGGCGCCTGCACGCCCTGGCGACGGTGACGCTGCTGGCCCCGGCGGTGCCCATGCTGTTCCAGGGCGAGGAGTGGGGGGAACGGCGGCCCTTCAACTTCTTCTGCGACTTCCACGGCGACCTCGCTGACGCCGTGCGCGAGGGGCGGCGGCGGGAATTCGCCAAGTTCCCGGAGTTTGCCGATCCGCGCGCCCGCGAACGCATCCCCGACCCCAACGCGCGGGCCACATTCGAAAGATCTAAACTGGACTGGGGGGCGCCGACGCGCGATCCTCACGCCGGGTGGCTGGCGTTCACCAAGACGCTGCTGCGCACGCGGGCGGCGGACGTGATGCCGCGGCTGGGCGGCATGCGGGGCGGCGGATCGCTCGCGTGGCGGCGGGGGGCGGCGTTCGCCGTCGCCTGGACGCTGAGTGACGGCAGCGCGCTCACGCTGTTGGCGAACCTGGGCGACGCGGCGGTGGACATGGTGTCCGGGGGCGTCACGCGGCCCGCGGGCCGGCTTCTGGCGGCCAGCGAGGACGCGGCGGCCGAGGATGTGGCGCACGGCCGCATCGCCGGATGGACGGCGCTGTGGTTCCTGGGAAACGCGGACTGACGAAGGGGAAGTCTTGGGAATGAGCGAACTGAGCCGGCTGGCCGAGCGCGTCGGGATCGAGCCGTACTACCACGACATCTGGGGCAACCGGCGGGACACCTCGCCCGAGACGATGGCGGCGCTGATTTCGGCCATGGGGCTCGCCGCCGGCACCGACGCGGAGGTGGCCGAGAGCCTGCGCACGGTCGAGGAGCGGGCGTGGCGGCGCCTGCTGCCGCCGGTGCAGGTGCAGGACGAAGGCGCCTTCCCCACCGTGCCGGTCGCCGCGCCGGCCGGGCTGGTCGACGCAACGCTGGTGTGGACGGTTTCCGAGGAGGGCGGGGCCGAACGCCGGAACGAGACGCCCTTCGGCGCGCTGCCCCTGGCCGGGACGACGACGCTGGACGGCATGGCGTTCGAGCGGCGCACGCTGACGCTGCCCGACCGGCTGCCGATGGGCTACCACACGCTGAGCGTGGAGGTGCGTCCACAGGGAATCGGCGGCGGGCTGCGGGGCTCGACGACGCTGATCGTGGCGCCGCAGCGCGGCGTGCTGCCGCAGGACGTGACCGACGGGCACAAGCTGTGGGGCATCGGGCTGCAGCTCTACGCGCTGAAGAGCGGCGACGACTGGGGCATGGGCGACTTCGACGACCTCGCCCGCTTCGCCGAGACGGCGGCCCATCTCAAGGCCGATCTGGTCGGGCTGAACCCCCTGCACGCGCTGTTCCCCGCCGATCCCAACCATTTCAGCCCGTACTCGCCGTCCGACCGGCGGTTCCTCAACGTGCTCTACATCGACGTGGAGGCGGTGCCGGAGTTCGCCGGCTGCGACGCGGCGCAGGCCATCGTGTCGTCGGACGCGTTCCGCCGGGACCTGGACGCCGCGCGCGGGGCGGAACTGGTCGACTATCCGGCGGTGTCGCGGCTGAAGATGCCGGTGCTGGAGGCGCTGTACCCCGCCTTCCGCGCCGCCAACCTGAAGGAGGGGGACGTCAGCCCGCGTGGGCTGGCCTTCCGCGCCTTCCAGCGGGAGATGGGCGCCGACCTGCGCCGCCATGCCGTCTTCAACGCGCTGCACGAGCGCTTCTACGGCGAGGATCCGAACCGCTGGATGTGGCAGACGTGGCCGGATGCGTTCCGTCGTCCTGACTCGGCCGCCGTGGAAGCTTTCGCGCGCGAGCACGAGGAGCGCGTGGAGTTCTTCGAGTTCCTGCAGTTCGAGGCCGACCGGCAACTGGGCGAGGCCGCCGCGCGCGGGCGCCGGGCCGGGCTGTCGGTGGGATTCTACCGCGACCTCGCGGTCGCCGTGCACCCGGGCGGGGCGACGGCCTGGGCCGCGCCCGACTGCCTCGTGCAAGGGGCCAACGTCGGGGCGCCGCCCGACCAGTTCAACATGAAGGGGCAGAACTGGGGCCTGTCGCCGCTGTCCCCCGTGGGCCTGCGGGAAGCGGCGTACGCCCCCTTCATCGCCGCCGTGCGCGCCAACATGCGCCACGCGGGTGCCTTGCGCATCGACCATGTGATGGCGCTGAAGCACCTGTTCTGGATCCCCGCCAATGGGGGCGACGGCGCTTACGTCGAATACCCGTTCGAGGATCTGCTGCGCATCGTGGCGCTGGAATCGCGCCGGCAGCGCTGCGTCGTCATCGGCGAGGACCTGGGCACCGTGCCGGAGGGCTTCCGCCCGGCTATGCAGGGCGCGGGCGTGCTGAGCTACCGCGTGCTGTACTTCGAGCGCGATCACGAGGGCGGCTTCCTGGCGCCGTCGGCGTACCCGGAGGCGGCGATGGTGACGCTGACCACGCACGACCTGCCGACCTTCCGCGGCTTCTGGACGGCGCACGATCTGGAATGGCGCCAGCGCCTGGACCTCTATCCGAACCAGGCGGCGCTGGACAAGGATGCCTGGGACCGCGGCGTCGACCGCTGGCGCCTCTTGCAGGCGCTGGGGCGCGAGGGGTTGAGGCCCGCCGGCTATCCCACCGACGACGGGGCGCAGCCGTGGTCGCGGGAACTGGCGGAAGCGGCACACCGTTATCTGGGCAAGACACCCGGAGGGATCGCGATGGTGCAGATCGAAGACGCGCTTGGCGAGACCGAGCAACCAAACCTGCCGGGCACCGTCGACCAGCATCCCAACTGGCGCCGCCGCCTGAGCCGTGACCTGGACGCCATTGCCACCGACGCGGACGTGCGTTCGCTCGCCGCCGCCGTCGTCGCCGCGCGCGAGGGCCGATGACGGCAGCCCCCGCCGTTCCCCGCGCCACCATCCGCCTCCAGTTCACCAGGGATTTCACGTTCGAACGGGCGGCGGAGCTGGTGCCGTACTTCGCCGCGCTGGGCGTCAGCCACGTCTATGCCTCGCCGTTCCTGAAGGCGCGCGCCGGCTCTACGCACGGCTATGACATCACCGACCACGCGCAGTTCAACCCGGAGGTCGGCGACGCGGCGACCTTCGACGCGTTCGTCGCCGCCCTGCACGCGCACGGGATGGGGCTGATCCTGGACTTCGTGCCCAACCACATGGGCGTCGGCGCCAACGACAATCCCTGGTGGCTGGACGTGCTGGAGTGGGGACCGGCGTCCCCCTTCGCTCCGTTCTTCGACATCGACTGGACCCCGCCGGAAACGAACCTGCACGGCAAGGTGCTGCTGCCCTTTCTGGGCGACCAGTACGGTGCGGTGCTGGAGCGCGGCGAACTGCAATTGAAGTTCGACGCCGAGCGCGGCGCCTTCAGCGTGTGGTACTGGTCGCACCGCTTCCCCGTTGCCGTGCGTGACTACCCGCGCCTGCTGAGGCCCGCGCGCGACGCCCTGGTCGACAAGGGGGGCGATAAGGAGGCCGGCGAGCGCGGGGCGGCGCTGGACGCGCTGATCGTGGCCTTCGCCGGGCTGGGCGGCAGCGTGCGCTCGGTGCAGCGGCAGACGGCCGTGCACCGCGAGGCGGAGGAGCTGCGCGCCCAACTGGCGTCCATGGTGGCCGCCGATCCGGACATTGGTGCGGCGATCGAGGCCGCGGTGACCGCCATCAACGGCCGCGCGGGCGAGCCGGACAGCTTCCAGGCGCTGCACGAGCTGCTGGAGGAGCAGAACTACCGCGTCGCCTACTGGCGGGTGGCGGCGGACGAGATCAACTACCGCCGCTTCTTCGACATCAACGACCTGGCCGGTCTGCGCATCGACCGGCCGGAGGCGTTCGAACTGGCGCACCAGCTTGTCTTCCGCCTGATCGGCGAGGGCAAGCTGCAGGGGCTGCGGCTCGACCACGTGGACGGGCTGTACGATCCGGCCGGCTATTTCGAGAAGCTGCAGGACCGCGCCGCCTACCTGACGCTGCGCCCCGGCGCGCCGGCCGCGCCCGATCCGCCGGGGCTGCGCCTGCGCCAGCCGTTCTACGTGGTGGTCGAGAAGATCCTGGGGCACCACGAGACCCTGCGCGAGGACTGGCCGGTGGCCGGCACCACCGGCTACGAGTTCATGAACCTGGTGGGTGGCCTGTTCGTCGACGCCGCCAACGAAGCCGCCATGACCGAGGTCTACCACCGCTTCATCCGCCGCGAGGTGGATTTCGAGAAGCTGGTGGTGGAGACCAAGCGCAAGATCATCCAGTCCAGCCTGTCGGCCGAGCTGCACGTGCTGGCCGGCCAGTTGCACCGGCTGGCGCAGCAGAGCTGGAACACCCGCGACTTCACGCTGACCGGCATCCGCCGGGCGCTGGCCGACGTGGTCGCCTGCCTGCCGGTCTACCGCACCTATGTGACGGCCGACCGGGTTGAGGAGGTGGACCGCCGCTACCTGGACTGGGCGATCGGCCGGGCGCGCAAGCTGGCCGGCGCGGCCGACGCGTCGGTGTACGATTTCCTGCTGGCGGCGCTGAGCACCGATGTCGGGCGCGAGGGGGCGCGGGGCGGGCAGCGCGGCTACCGTACGGAGGACGTGGTGCACGTCGCCATGAAGGCGCAGCAGTTCTCCGGCCCGGTCATGGCGAAGGCGCTGGAGGACACGGCGTTCTACCGCTACTTCCGTCTGGTCAGCCTGAACGAGGTGGGGGGCGAGCCGGGCCGCTTCGGCACCAGCGTCGCCGCCTTCCACCACGTCAACCAGGAGCGCCTCAAGCGCTTTCCCTTCAACATGCTGGCCACCGCCACGCACGACCACAAGCGCGGCGAGGACACCCGCGTGCGCATCGCCGTGCTCTCCGAGATGCCGGAGGAGTGGGAGGCGCGGGTGCGCCGCTGGCAGCGCATGAACCGCTTCAAGAAGCGCGAGATCGAGGGCGCCGCCGCCCCCGGCCGCAACGACGAGTACCTGCTGTACCAGACGCTGGTGGGCGCCTGGCCGCTCCACCTCGCCTGGCCGACCGGCGAGGGGCTGAAGGAGTTCTGTGAGCGGGTCTGCGCCTACATGACCAAGGCGGTGCGCGAGGCCAAGGTGCGATCGTCCTGGGCCACGCCCAACGCCGACTATGAGAACGCGCTGGACCGCTTCGTGCACGGTCTGCTCGATTCCGAGCGCAGCGCACCCTTCCTGGCCGAGCTGATGGACCTGCTCGACACGGTGGCGCCGGTGGGGGCGGTGAACGGGCTGGCGCAGACGCTGCTGCGGATCACGGCGCCGGGCGTGCCGGACCTCTATCAGGGCACCGACTTCTGGGACCTCAGCCTCGTCGATCCCGACAACCGCCGCCCCGTGGACTACGCCGCCCGCCAGCACGCGCTGGATGCCATCGGCGAGGAGGAGGACGGAACCGCGCTGCTGAAGGGGTGGCGCGACGGGCGGATCAAGCAGTTCGTCGTCGCCCGCGCGCTGGCCCTGCGCAAGCGGGAGCCGTTGCTGTTCGCGCTGGGCGACTACCGCCCGGTGGAGGTGGTGGGCGCGCACGCCGAGCGGGTGGTCGCCTTCCTGCGCCGCGACTCGTCGGGCTTCGTGCTGGTGGTGGCGCCGCGCCTCGTGCTGCCGCTGATGAAGGGGGTGAACGTGCCGCTGCCGCCGGCCGAGGCATGGGGCGACACAACGCTGATGCTGCCCGAACTCCCCGAATCGGCCGTTCCGGCGGACGCCTTCACCGGCCGCGCGGTGCCGCTGCCCACCGAGGGCGAACTGCCGATGGCCGACCTCCTCGACCGCTTCCCGCTGGCGCTGTTGCACGCCCCCCTGGCCGGGGGCGGCGAGAAAGCAGCTTGATCCGAGGCTGTCGGCGGGTCAGGCTTGGGCTTGGGCTTGGGCTTGGGCTTGGGCTTGGCAACACGGGGAAACATGATGAAGGGCGATCCGTCGGTGATCAGGCATCTGAACACCATCCTCACCAACGAACTGACGGCGGTGAACCAGTACTTCCTGCACGCGCGCATCCTGAAGAACTGGGGCCTGACACGGATCGCCCGCAAGGTCCACGAGGAATCCATCGGCGAGATGAAGCACGCCGACAAACTGATCGAGCGCATCCTGTTCCTCGAAGGGCTGCCGAACCTCCAGGACCTGCACAAGCTGAAGATCGGCGAGGACCTGCCGGAGATGCTGAACGCCGACCTGGGCATCGAGACGCACAACCGCGGCCTGCTCCAGGTCGCCATCGCCGAGTGCGAGAACCTGCGCGACTACCAGAGCCGCGCGATCTTCGGGGAAATCCTCGAGGACACCGAGGAGCACATCGACTGGATCGAGACGCAGCTCGACCTTATCCAGCGCATCGGCCTGCAGGCCTACCAGCAGGAACAGATGAACGGCGAGGGTTGAGGCTTATACGCTGACCCGGCTGACCAGGGGCTCGTTCGGGCCGGAGTCGGCGCGGCGGTAGGCCTGGATGGCGGATTGCCAGGGCTCGATGTGCAGGCCGGTACCGACCGCTTCCTGGGCGATGCTCTGCGTCACGAATCCCACCGTCGGCCCGGCGCTCAGCGGCACGGGGCTGGCCGTCACCGGGCCGGCGTCCGACCCGCCGCCGGCGACGCGGGGCGAGCCGCCGTCCGTTTCGCCGGTGCTGCCCGCGGTGCCGCGGGCGGCCGCGCCGGATGCCCGTCCGCCACGGCGGACGGCGTCCTCGGTCTGTTGGACGTCGTCGCGGCGGCGGCCCTGCGGCTGGCCCTCGCCGGGGATCGGCTTGACCGGGGTCACCGCGATCACGTCCGACATGAGCATCTGCTTCAGCTTCGCCACGCCCGAAGGGCCGGACGACGCAGTCGTCACCAATGGCGAGGGAAGGGCGGGGATGAGGCTCACGGGACGGGCGGTGGATCGGGTGAATGAGGGGCGGTCATCATCACCCTACACGCGGCAGGGTTGGCGGAACGTTAATTCCCCGCCTTGTCGGGGTCGATTATTGTTATATTTTAGCTTAATGTACTTTAAACCATCTGCCCATAGCGTGAAAGGCGGACGCGCGGCGTCCGTTCGCGGCACCCGGGTCGGGGCGGCCCCCGAATCGGAGGGGTGCGGCGGGGTTGAAGGAAACCGACATGGCAGGCCTGACGGCCGATGAAGCGTCCGCACGGGATGCGGTGATGGTGACGGCCCTGGCCGCGTCGGGCGACGTCGCCTATGACTGGGACCTAACCAGCGACGCCGTGGTCTGGGCGGGGGACGCCCCCCCGGCGGCGACCGGTGCGGCGTGGCGCGCGCTGGTGCATCCCGACGACCGCGCGCGTCGCGACGCGGCGCTGGTCGCGCATCGTCCGGGCGGGGCGCCCTTCGATTGCGACTACCGCCTGCGCCTGCCCGACGGCACGACCCGGCGGGTGAACGAACGGGGCCGCGTGGAATGCGCGGGCGACGGGACGCCGAGCCGCATCCATGGCCTGTTGCGCCCTTCCGCAGGCGGCGTCCGGCGCGACTCGATGACCGGGCTGCCCGACCGCCACGATCTGCGCGCGGTGCTGGACGACGCCATGGCCGGCCCCATGGATGCGGGCGCGCCGGCCTATCTGGCCGTCGGGATCGACAAGCTGGGCCTGATCAACGAGGCGATCGGCCACGCCGCGGCGGATGCCGTGGTGGTGGAGGTGGCGAAGCGCATCGCCGGCGCGGTGCGTGGCGGCGATACGGTGGGGCGGTTGGGCGGCGACCTGTTCGGCGTGGTGCTGCCGCGCTGCCCGGAGGCGTTCATGCCGCGCGTCGCCGAGACGCTGCTGAACGCCGTGCGCGCGGCGCCGGTGGCAACTCCGGCCGGGCCGCTGCACGTCACGGTGTCCGTCGGCGGCCTCGTCGCCGCGGACGACGCGGCGGCCACGATGACACGGGCGGAGAGCGCCTTGCAGGAGGCCAAGCGCCAGGGGCGCGACGGCTTCTGGCCGCATGCGGCGACCAGTCCGCAGCAAGGGGCCCTGCGCGCCAGCGTCGCCATGGGACAGCGGGTGCGCGCGGCGTTGCGCGGCGGCGAGCTGCGCTTCGCCTACCAGCCGGTGGTCGCGGCTGCGGGCGGCGTGGCCTTTTACGAATGCCTGCTGCGGATCACCGGCGGCCATGCCGCGGGCGCGGGCGAGTTGCCGGCCGGCGATTTCATGCCGGCGGTCGAGCGCCTGGGCATGGCGCGGCGAATCGACCATCACACGCTGGCCATGGTCGTGCACGACCTGGAGGCGGATCCGGACGTGCGACTCGCCGTCAACCTGTCGGCCGCGACGACCGCGGACGGAAGCTGGCTGGCGGCGCTGCACGGGCTGATCGGCGGGCGGCGGGACCTGGCGCGGCGGCTCATCATCGAGATCACCGAGACCGCCGCCATCGAGGACCTGGAGGAGACCGCGCGGTTCGTCGGCATCGTCCGGGCGCTCGGCTGCCGCGTGGCCTTGGACGACTTCGGCGCCGGCTACCTGTCGTACCGGCACCTGAAGGCGCTGCCGGTGGACATCGTCAAGATCGACGGGTCCTTCGTGCAGGAGATGGAGCGCGAGCGCGACGCCCTGCTGTTCATCCGCAGCGTGCTGGGTCTGGCCGAAGGGTTCGGCCTGACGACGGTGGCGGAAGGGGTGGAGAACGCCGGCCACGCCGCCGCGCTGCGGCACGAGGGGGTTCGGCTGTTGCAGGGCCACCATTTCGGCGCGCCCAGCCTGTGCCGCCCCTGGCTGGACGGGGCGCCGGCGCGCCGGGCGGCGGAGTAGGGCGGGGGCCTACAGCGTGGGGCGGCGGGTGATGGCGGCGGATTCGCCGCGCACGGAACGGCGAACGACCGAGCGCGCCTCCACCACCATGTCGCCGTAGCCGAGCAGGCGCAGGAACGTCGCCTGCACCCGGGCGGTGCCGCGCACCGTCAGTGTGCCGCTCTGCGGGTCGTCGGCGATGGCCAGGGGGGCGGTCTCGGCGCCCAGGAATCCCTGCGGGAAGGCGCTGTCGAAGAACTTGCGGATGTGGCCGTGGCGCTGGTCCTCGAACAGGATGCGGCCGCCGGCCAGCGCCGCCTCGTCCACCGCGCGGGTCAGGCGGGCCTGCACCATGTAGCCGCGCACCGCGTCCACGCCCACCGCCGCAGCGCCGGCCAGGCCGACGGCCAGCAGCAGGCCGACGGCGATGGCGATCCTACGTGCGGAGCGACGGGGCATTGGATGCCCGTACGGCCCCGGATAGTACATGGTCATGGCCGCCCCCAGGATTCTGCGTTGCAGAGAAGTTAACCCCGTCCACTTCCGTCGTCTGGCGTTATAGGCCATGGCGACTTGGAGCTCAATCTATTGCCTAAGAGGTGGTATGATCAAGGTGAATTGCTGAGATATCTATCACTTGGGTATTACTTCCGCATCGCTCCCGATTCGCGCGCGCATTCGAATCGGAATGGTTCGAAATTCGAAGCAATTCATCCGGAAATCCCCTCCCGGTTCGCCGCGACTGTGCCGGCACTCTACCGGCAAACCCCTGCCAATACGAAGTTATTATGCGAAAATCTTGTCAGGGCATCGTGTGATAAAAAGTGGACGAAAATGGACACAAAGCGCGTTTACTTGTCAAAAGGCAATTTTGTCTTGTGCCATCCGGCATCTTAACTTCTTATTAACAAATAGGGTATTCAATGGGCTTATCGCCACGAGCGATCGATCTTCCGAACCAAGACCGATCCGACCCAATCGACCCTTTGGAGGCTTCCATGCGTACCATCCGCGCTCTGCTGAAGAACGAATCCGGCGCCACCGCCATCGAGTATGCGCTGCTCATCGCCGGTGTTTCCATTGCCCTGATGACCGCACTGCAGCTTTTGGGTGGCAGCATCGGAACGCTGGTGACTCGCGTCGGAACGTTGCTGAACCCCACCTGATCGGTTGGGCGAGGGCGCCGGCGAAGGCCGCTCGGCCAAGCTGCCATCGCCGACGCCGTTGGGTCGGCATCCGGGACGGGGCGTCACGCCGCCGTCCCGGATGGACCCAGTTTTCCGAAGCACAGCGTTCCCCCACACGGCCGCGCCAAGAAAAACCACGCGGCCACGACAGCCAGATACTTGGGGGATGACATGACCATCCTTCACTTGGTCCTTGCCGCCGCGGCGGCTCTTTTCGTTTTCGCGGCCATCGGCGACGTCCGCCGCTACCTCATTCCTAACGCCTTCAGCCTGGGGCTGGCGGCGCTGTTCGGCGTTTATGCCTTTCTGACCCCGGCCGGGCTGTCGTGGCCGGGGCACCTGACGGCCGGCACCGCCGCCTTCGCGGTGGGCGCCGGCCTCTTTTACATGGGCGCCATGGGCGGCGGTGACGTGAAGCTGCTGGCCGCCGCGGCGCTGTGGGCGGGACCGCAGGGACTGGCCGACCTGCTGCTGGTGGTGGCGGTCGCCGGAGGCGCGGTGGCGCTGGTCATGCTGGCCGCCGCGCGCCTGTCCCGCACGCCGGCCACGGCGCCGTCGGGCGACGCCGCGCCATCGGCCGCGAAGCAGCGGGTTCCCTACGGGGTGGCGATCGCGGCCGGCGGGCTTTGGTCGCTCGCCGGGCTCGCTGCCGGAACCGGGGTTTGAAGAGGTGATGCCATGTCGGTCCGCAAGATCATCCTCGTCCTGCTGGCGCTGGTCATCGCCGGCGGGACCGTGCAGATCACCCGCACGCTGATCCGGCAGAGCCGGCCGGCCCCCGCGGAGGCCACGGCGCCCCAACCACCGAAGCAGCAGCGCGTCCTGGTCGCCGCCGCCGACCTGCCAGCCGGCACCCTGGTGCAGCCGGGGCAGCTCCGCTGGCGCGCCTGGCCGGAGGACGACGGCATCGCCAAGCTCTACGCCGTCGAAGGCCAGCGCACCGCCGAGGAGTTCCAGGGCTCGGTCGTCCGCCAGGGCATCCGCGTGGGCGAGCCGATCACCGACGGGCGCGTCGTCAAGCCGGGCGAGCGCGGCTTTCTGGCCGCCGTGCTGACGCCGGGCGCCCGCGCCGTGTCGATCGCGGTGAACGGCGTCACGGGTGTGGCCGGCTTCATCTTTCCGGGCGACCGTGTCGACGTCATCCTGACCCAGGCGTTGGGCCGGCACGAGGATCTGGACAAGGATCGCCGCGCCAGCGAGACGGTGCTGCGCGACGTGCGCGTGCTGGCGCTCGACCAGCGCAACAACGACCAGAAGGGCGAGGTGAAGACGGCGCAGACCGCCACGCTGGAGGTTTCCCCCCGGCAGGCGGAGGCGGTGGCCGTGGCCGCCCAGATGGGGGCGCTGTCGCTGAGCCTGCGCAGCCTCGCCAAGCCGGGCGAGGGCGTGGAGATGGCCGCCGCCGACACCGCCGCCAGCGGCGGGACGGCAACCGACGCCGTGACCGCGGCGCCCACCCACACCATCACCTGGGACAGCGACGTCAGCCTGGGGCTGGGCGCCGGACTGGGTGGAACGGCATCGGCCGCGCCGCCGATGCCTCCTCCCGAAAGTACCCCGAGCGGAAGTGGTGCCGCGATGGTAAAAGTACAGGTCGTCCGTGGGTCCACCGCCACGGAGCAAACCTTCGCACCGAGGTAAGTCGACCATGCGGCGTGTCCTGTCCTGTTTCATCGTGCTGATTTTGGCCTGGGCCGTTCCCCCGGCGGCCCCCGCCGTGGCGCAGGATGCGTCGGTCCTGCGCCTGGAGCAGGACAAGGGGCAGATGGTGCGGCTGCGCCAGGCGGCGTCCTCCGTCTTCATCGCCAATCCCGACATCGCCGACGTGCAGGTCATGTCGCCGACCATGGTCTACGTCTTCGGCAAGAAGCCGGGCGAAACCTCGCTGCTGGCGGTGAACGGCGGCGAGCAGATGGTGGCGAACCGGCGCGTCATCGTCACCCCCAACCTCAGCGGGCTGGAGCGCGCGCTGCGCGAGCGCCTGCCCAACCGGCAGGTCACCGTGTCGTCGGTGGACGGTGCCGTGGTGCTGAGCGGCAACGTCGCCAACGCCACCGAGGCGGAGGACGCGCGCCGCATCGCCGCCCGCTTCGTCCCGGCCGAGCAGGGGGAGATCCTCAACCGGCTCACCATCACCGGCTCGACCCAGATCATGCTGCGCGTGCGCGTGTCGGAGGTGAACCGCTCGATCCGCGAGGACTTCGGCTTCAACTGGGAGGCGCTGGGGGCGCTCGGCTCGCACTACTTCATCGGGCTGGCGACCGGCGTCACCGACATCGTCGCCGGCACCAACGCGGCGGGCGCGCTGACCGGCTTCACCCGCACGCCCGACCAGATGAACGCGCTGTTCCGCTACAAGTCCTCGCGCTGGGACATCAACGGCCTGATCGACGCCATGGCGAGCGACGGCCTGATCACCATCCTGGCCGAGCCGAACCTCGTCTCGGCGTCGGGCGAGACGGCCAGCTTCCTGGCTGGCGGCGAATTCCCCATCATCGTCCCGCAGGACAACGACCGCGTCACCATCGAGTTCAAGCCCTTCGGCGTGTCGCTGGCCTTCACGCCCACCATGCTGAGCAACGAGCGCATCAGCATGCGCGTGCGCCCGGAGGTGAGCGAGCTGGACTTCGCCAACGGCATCCAGCTCAGCCAGTTCGTCATCCCGGCGCTGCGCACGCGGCGCGCGGAGACGACCATCGAACTGGGCAGCGGCCAGAGCTTCGCCATCGCCGGCCTCCTGCAGAACAACCTGAACGAGACGATGGACAAGTTCCCCGGCCTGGGCGACATCCCGATCCTGGGCACACTGTTCCGCTCGTCCCGTTTCCAGCGCAACGAGAGCGAACTGGTCATCATCGTGACGCCCTATGTGGTGCGCCCGGCGTCCGGCCCGTCGCAGCTTTCCGCGCCGACCGACAGCTTCTCGCCGGCCCCGTTCATCGACCGCGTGCTGTTCGGCCGCCTGACGCAGCCCGGACCGGGACCCCGCCCGCCCGCGCAGCTCAAGCTGAACGGCCCCGTCGGCTACGTCGTGGAATGAGGTGCGCCATGCGGACGCTGATCGCCCCCCTGATGGTCCTGTCTGTTGCCGCCCTGGCCGCCTGCACCCCGAACGCGGTGGACCGGCCCTACGACCCCGTCGTGCTGGCCCCGGCCGCCGGCAACGCCGAGCGGCTGGTCGCCGTGCCGCCGGAGTGCGGGCCGACGCCGACCACGGTGCCCACGCTGCGCGTGAACGCCTGGCACAACACCCCGTTCGGCATGGGCTGTTCGCAGTCGCGCAACCTGGGCGTCTCGGTGGAGGAGCCGCGCGACCTGCTGGACGGCCGCCGCACCGGGCCGCCGGACGCGCAACGCGAGGCGGCGGCGGTCGAGCGCTGGCGCAAGGGTGAGGAAAAGCCGATCCGGCCCCCGGGCACCGGGTACACGGAGCCGGCGGGAGCGAAGTGATGTCTGGTGTGGTGACGCTTTTCAAAGGTTCGCCGGAGGCCCCCACGGGCGATTCGTTCCTTGCCTTCGTCGCGGACGAGGATTCCTTCCAGGTCGCGCGCGCGGTGGCCGGCGAGATGGGCTGGTCCGGCTCGGTCGTGCAGCGTGGCGGGGCGGGCGACGTTCTGGAGATGCTCGCGCACGACCTGCCGTCGCCCAAGGTGCTGCTGGTGGACCTGGACGGCACCGCCAACCCGTTCGCCACGGTGGCGAAGCTCGCCTCCATGGCCGGCGCGGACACCCGGCTGGTCGGCCTCGGCACGGCCAACGACATCGACCTGTACCGCGACCTAATCTCGGCCGGCGCTTCGGACTACCTGGTGAAGCCGTTGGCGCCGGAGGCGCTGCATCACGTCATCCGCCAGGCCAAGCAGACGCCGCGCCGCGCTCAGCCGCAGGAGATGCAGCCCGGCCGTCTGGTCGTCGTGGTCGGCGTGCGCGGCGGGGTGGGGGCCAGCACGGTGGCGGTCAACACCGCGTGGCTGTTGGCGCACGAGCTGAAGCGCAAGACGGCGCTGCTCGACCTCGACCTGCACTTCGGCACCGACACGCTGGCGCTGGACCTGGAGCCGGGACGCGGCCTGCGCGAGGCGTTGGAGACGCCCAACCGGCTGGACAGCCTGCTGGTCGCTAGCTCCATGGTGACGGAGAGCGACCGGCTGTCCGTCCTGGGCGCCGAGGAACCGCTGGAGGAGAGCGTGTCGTTCGGCCCCGCGGCGCTGGGGGCGCTGCTGGAGGAATTGCGCGGAACGCACGAGGTGGTCGTCGTCGACATGCCCCGCCACCTGCTGCCGGCCAACCGGCCGGTGCTGGGCTCGGCCGAGCAGGTGGTGCTGGTGTCGGAGCTGTCGCTGGCCGGGATCCGCGACACCGCGCGCATGATGCAGGTGATCAAGGTGCTGGGCGGGCCGGCCTGCGTGGTGGTCGCCAGCCGGGCCGGCGGGTCGCGCAAGCCGCAGGTCGATCAGGCGACGTTCGAGAAGGGGATCGGGGCCAAGCTCGCCCACGTCGTGCCGGACGAGGACAAGACCGTCGCCGCCGCCACCAACCAGGGCAAGGCGGTGGCGCAGCTTTCCCCGGCGTCGGCGGTGGTGAAGGCGCTGCGCGGGCTCGCCATGCAGATGGCCGACGCCCAGCCGCCGGCGAAGAAAGGTCTGCTGGGCTGGTTCAAGAAGGATGGTGCGTGATGCTGTGCGGCACGCGGGGACGCGGCGGCCTTCGCCTGCCGCCGGACGGCCGCGGATCGGGTGACCTGACGGGCGGGCCGGGCGGCGGTCTGGCGGCCATGCGCGATCATTACCTGCCCGACCTGTCGCGGCGCATCGACCCGGCGCGCGCCGCCACGATGCCGCGCGGCGAGGTCGCGCGCGAAGTGAAGACCGTCCTGCACGAACTGCTGGCCCGCGACCGCCGGCAGCTCAACCTGCTCGACCAGCGCGACCTCGTCACGCTGTGCATCAACGGGCTGCTGGCCCTGCGCCCGGTCGACCATGCGGAGGTGCTGGCCGCTGTCCGCTCCGTCGTCGTGCCGCTGCCGTTGCGCCGGGACGAGGACGCGGCCCCCGCCGTCACCGCGGCCGAACCGGCGGCTCCGGCGCCCGCGCGCGCGTCGGAGCCGGAACCGCCGGCGCCCTCCGGCGTGCCTCCCGGCGTGTCTCCGATGGCGCCGCCCTCGCTGTCGGCCATCCTGCGCGCGGTGGGCACGCCGACCACGCCGCCGACCCTCCCGCCGCAGCTCTTTCCCCAGCCCTTCGCCGCCGTTCCCGACCAGGAACCGGAGGCGGAGGCGAAGCCGGCCGAGGCGCCGGCCCGCGCCGCCACCGCCAACCGCGCCACCATCGACCAGGCCAAGGACCGCATCCAGCCGCTGCTGCTGGAGCGCATCGACACCGCCGCGGCGGCCGCGCTCAGCCGGTCGGAGCTGACGCGCGACGTCGGCGACATCGTGCACGACCTGCTGCTGGAACAGCGCCTTCAGCTCAACCTCACCGAACGGCAGGAACTGGTCGAGCGCATCCTCGACGACATGCTGGGCCTGGGCCCGCTGGAGCCGCTGCTGGCGGACGAGGCGGTCACCGACATCATGGTGAACGGCCCGCGTCAGGTGTACGTGGAGCGCAAGGGGAAGCTGGAACTGACCGACGTGCAGTTCCGCGACAACGCGCACGTCATGGCGATCGCCACGCGCATCGTTACCGCCGTCGGCCGCCGCATCGACGAGAGCACACCGATCTGCGACGCGCGCCTGGCCGACGGCAGCCGCGTCAACGTCATCGCCCCGCCGCTGGCCATCGACGGCACGTCGATCTCGATCCGCAAGTTTTCGAAGAAGAAGATCACGCTCGACATCATGGCGCGGCAGGAGAACGTCTCGCCCGCCATGTGCACGGTCCTGAAGATCGCGGCGCGCTGCCGGCTGAACATCCTGATCTCCGGCGGCACGGGATCGGGCAAGACGACGCTGCTGAACGCGCTGTCGCAACTGATCGACCATTCCGAGCGCATCGTCACCATCGAGGACGCGGCGGAACTCCAGCTCCAGCAGCCGCACGTCGTGCGCCTGGAGACGCGCCCGCCCAACCTGGAAGGGCACGGCGAGATCACCATGCGCGATCTGGTGAAGAACGCGCTGCGCATGCGCCCCGACCGCATCATCCTGGGCGAGGTGCGCGGGTCGGAGGCGGTGGACATGCTCCAGGCCATGAACACCGGCCACGACGGCTCGCTCGGCACCATCCACGCCAACCGCCCGCGCGAGGCGCTGACCCGCCTGGAGAACATGTTCGGCATGGCCGGGCTGAACATGCCGTCGAAGGCGGTGCGCACGCAGATCGCCTCGGCGCTCCACCTGATCGTGCAGATCAGCCGCATGCGCGACGGCATCCGCCGCGTCACCCACATCACCGAGGTGATCGGCATGGAGGGCGACGTGATCACCATGCAGGATCTCTTCACCTTCGAGTTCAAGGGCGAGCGCCCGGACGGGCGCCTGACGGGCGAGTTCAAGCCTGCCGGCGTGCGCCCGAACTTCCTGTCGAAGGCCGCCTACTATGGCCTCGACAAGGCGCTTCTGGAGGCGATGTGATGGCGACCGTGGGCGGCATCCCCGTGCTCGCCCTGCTGGCCGGCGCGGGCGCCTTCCTGACCATCCTGCTGCTGGGGCTGGCCTTCACCGGCGGCAGCGACAAGGAGCTGAAGCGCCGCCTCGCCCGCGTCGGGGCCGAGGGGCAGAAGGGACGGCGTGCCGGCGCCTCGGCCAAGGCGGCGTCACTGCGCCTCGACCGCGCGGACAGCTCGATCGCCACGTTGGACCGGCTGATCAAGGCGCTGGTCCCCAACCCCCAGCGCGTCCGCGAACGTCTGGCCCGCACCGGGCGGCGCATCCCGCTGGGCGAGTACGTCGCCGTCAACCTGCTGGTCGCGGCGGTGGCCTGGGCGGCGCTGTCGCTGGTGCTGCGGCTGCCGGCACCGCTGCCGCTGACGCTGGCCGTCATCGTCGGGCTGGGCGTGCCGCACGTTACGGTCAAGGTGATGGGCAACCGCCGGGTGGCGGCGTTCATCGCGCAGTTTCCCGACGCCATCGACCTGATCGTGCGCGGCCTGCGCTCCGGCCTGCCGGTCACCGAATCGATCAACGCGGTGGCGCGCGAGGTGCCCGACCCGCTGGGCACCGAGTTTCGCCGGGTGGGCGACGCCGTGCGCCTGGGCCAGTCGCTGGACGCCGCGCTGTGGGACGTCGCCAGACGCATCGACACGCCGGAGTTCCGCTTCCTCATCATCGCCATGGCGATCCAGCGCGAGACCGGCGGCAATCTGGCCGAGACGCTCGCCAACCTGTCCGACCTGCTGCGCAAGCGCCGGCAAATGAAGATGAAGGTGCGCGCCCTGTCGTCGGAGGCGCGGGCCAGCGCCTACATCGTGGGCTCGCTGCCGTTCCTGATGTTCGGCGCCATCAGCCTGCTGAAGCCGGACTACGCCGCCATCTTCTTCGAGGACCCGCGCGGCCAGATCATGGGCGCCATCGCGCTGGGCATGATCCTGGCGGGGGCGCTGGTGATGGCGAAGATGGTGAGGTTCGACATATGAACCTCGACACCCTCTTTTCCGGCATGACGCCGGAGGATCTGGCATCCTGGCTGTCCGGGCTGGCGGCGTTCGCGGTGGTGGTGCTGATCTGGAACGCCTTCATCGAGCGCGACCCGCTGGCGTCCCGCCTCAAGGCGCTGCAGCGGCGGCGCGACGCCCTGAAAGGCGACCTGACCCGCACTGTACGGCGCGCCGACCGGCCGGCCGGGCGCATCGGACTGATGCGGAGCGTCGTCGACCGGTTCCGGATGGCCGGCGGCAAGACCGCGGAGCAGGCGGCGGCCAAGCTTTCCCGCGCCGGCTACCGCGGCAAGGACGCGATGACCGTCTACCTGTTCGCCAAGATCTGCCTGCCGGTTCTGGCGGGGGCGGCCGCCGTCGGCATCGTCTACGGGCTGCGGCCGGTGGCACTGGACGACGTGCAGGCGATGGGCGTCTGCCTGATCATCGCCTACGTCGGCTCGATGCTGCCGGAATATTTCCTGCGCAGCGTGGCGGGAAGACGGCAGACCGCCATCCGCCGGGCGCTGCCCGACGCCTTCGACCTGCTGGTCATCTGCGCGGAAGCCGGCCTCAGCCTCGACAGCGCCTTCGACCGCGTCGCCCGCGAGATGGGCGAGGCGTGCCCCGAACTGGCCGAGGAGATCGGCCTGACGTCGGTCGAACTCGGCTTCCTGCCGGACCGGAGCAAGGCCTTCCAGGGCCTGACCGAGCGCGTGCCGCTGCCCAGCGTGCGCGCGCTGGTCACCACGCTGGTGCAGACCGAGCGCTACGGCACGCCGCTGGCGCAGTCGCTGCGCGTGCTGGCCGGCGAGATGCGCACCGAGCGCATGCTGAAGGCCGAGGAGAAGGCGGCGCGCCTGCCGGCCATCATGACGGTGCCGCTGATGGTGTTCATCCTTCCGCCGCTCTTCATCGTTCTCGTCGGCCCGGCGATCCTTCGCACCGTCGACACGTTTTCCCGCATGTGACACCGGGTGCTACAGTCGGCGTGCGCGGGAGACGGGAGCGGTCATGGGCGGCACGTGGCGGACGGTGGTGGTTGGGCTGACGGTGGCGGCCGTGGCGCTGGCCTGGGTTGGCACCGACGCTGTGCAGCGCGCGGGCCAGGGCGCGGGCGAGGACCGCGACGTGGCGTATGCCCTCATCGGCGTGCTGGGGCTGGGCGTGCTGGCGCTGTGGGTGGTGTTCACCCGTCTGTCCCGGCATTTCCGCGACATCGGGCAACTGGGCGGCGACCTGGGCGCGCTGCGCGGCCGGGGGGAACTGCCGGCCGGCTGGCAGGGCCGGAGCGACGAGCTGGGCCGCCTCGCCGGCGCGGTGATCGATCTGCTGCGCCGCGACCGGCGCGCCGGCGGGCGCGGCGAGGAGACGCTGGCGGCGGTCGTCGCGGCGCTGGAGGAGCCGGTGCTGCTGCTCACCGACACCGGGCGCATCGCCGCGCTGAACGCGCCAGCGTCGCGGATGCTGGGGCCGGTGGTGGCGCCGGGCATGGATGTCTACGACCTGCTGGAGCGGCCGGAACTGTTCCGCGCCATCGAGAGCGCGCGCGATGCCGGGCAGCCGGTGTCGGCGGTGCTTCGCCGCAGCGACGGGCGGGAGTTCCCGGCACGCGTCGCCGACCTGGGCCTGCAGGCCGGCGTGGCGATCATCGTGCCGCTGCGGGCATCCGACGTGCGCGCGTTGCTGCCGCCGGAAACCGGCGTCCGCCGGGCCGCCCGGGCGCCGCACCTGGGCGACGGGGAACCGCTGGGCACCGTGCCGCTGGTGGCGCTGTCGGTGGCCACCGACGTGGACGGGCGCGTCACCGGCGCGGGCACCGTGCGCCTGTCGGGCGGGCGGGTATTCCGCACCGTGTCGCTGGACCTGACGCTCGCCCCCGGCGAGGGCGTGCCGCCGCCCGGCGCCCGGCCGTTCGCCGACGCGTGGCCGGTGATCGCCGAGGCGTTGCGCAACGTCGCCGTGGTGGGCCTGGACGTTGACGCCGCGCTGGCCGCGCTGGCGGGGGAGGTGGAGCGATCCGGCCTGCCGCCGTTCGACCCGCCGCCGGCGCTCGACCTCGGCCGCATGGCGTCGGCCCTGGACCCGGCGCTGGCCGGGCTGGACCCGGCGCGTCTGGCGGCGGCGCTGGGCGTCGTGCACGACGAAGGCCCGGCCGGCGCGCCGCACGCGCTGCTCACCGCCGAGATCGCGGCCGCCGTGCTGGTCCGCCTGGACGCGCGCGGTGTGCGCACCCTGGGCGAGGCACGGGCGCTTACCGCCACTTCGGCTGACGGCCCGCTTTGAGGGCCTGCACGGCCTGGTCGAGCGTCTGGAGGAACTGGGAGCGGTCGCGCTGGCCCATCGGCGCGTTGTTGCCGGACACCTCGCCCATGGCGCGCAGGTCGGCCATCAGCGCGCGGGTGGCCAGCGCGCTGCCGATCGAATCCGGCGTGAAGGGGCGCCCGGAGTTGCCGATCACCACCGCGCCGTTCTTGATCGCCCGGTCGGCCAGCGGGATGTCGGCGGTGATGACGATGTCGCGCCCGCCCGCGTGCTCGGCGATCCAGTTGTCGGCGGCGTCGAACTCCGACCCCACGACGACCAGTTCGGCCTGGCATTCGGTGGGCAGCCGCAGCGGGGCGTTGGACACCAGCACGACCTTGCAGCCGGTCCGCCCGGCCACCTTGTAGATTTCCGCCTTCACCGGGCAGGCGTCGGCATCGACGTATATGGTGAGCAAACGCGTGGTCCTTCCTTCACCGTTCCTTCCGGCATCCTGATGCGCTAAAACCCTGCGTCAACCGGTTTGGCGCCGATGCGGCGCCTCCACTTCCAATTTCCCCGGCGAAAGGGACGGAGAGGCGCATGGCGTCCTATCAATACGTTTATGTGATGAAGGGCCTGACGAAGGTCTATCCCGGCGGCAAGAAGGTTCTGGACAACGTCTGGCTCTCGTTCCTGCCGGGGGCGAAGATCGGCGTGCTCGGCGTCAACGGCGCCGGCAAGTCGACCCTGATGAAGATCATGGCCGGTCTCGACAAGGATTTCTCGGGCGAGGCCTGGGCGGCGCAGGGCGCCAAGGTCGGCTACCTGTCGCAGGAGCCGCAGCTCGATCCGACCAAGAACGTCCAGGAGAACATCCTGGAGGCGCTGGCCGAGACGAAGGCGCTGGTCGACCGCTTCAACGAAGTGTCGAACATGATGGCCGACCCGGACGCCGACTTCGACGCGCTGATGGCCGAGCAGGCCGAGCTGCAGGAGAAGATCGACTACGCCGACGCCTGGGACCTGGACCGTACCGTCGAGATCGCCATGGACGCGCTGCGCTGCCCGCCGGGCGACGCCGACGTGACCAAGCTGTCGGGCGGCGAGAAGCGCCGCGTGGCGCTGTGCAAGCTGCTGCTGGAAAAGCCCGACATGCTGCTGCTGGACGAGCCGACCAACCACCTGGACGCCGAGTCCGTGGCATGGCTGGAGCGCCACCTGCAGGAGTACAAGGGCACCGTCGTGCTGGTCACCCACGACCGCTACTTCCTCGACAACGTCACCGGCTGGATCCTGGAACTGGACCGCGGTTCGGGCATTCCGTGGGAGGGCAGCTACTCCTCCTGGCTGGAGCAGAAGCAGAAGCGCCTGGAGCAGGAAGGTCGCGCGGAAGAGGCGCGCCAGCGCAAGCTGGACCAGGAACTGGAATGGATCCGACAGAGCCCGAAGGCGCGCCAGGCCAAGTCGAAGGCGCGTATCCAGGCCTATGAGACCATGCTGGCCGAGAGCGGCAAGGAGGCGGTGGGCGAAGCGAAGATCGTCATCCCGACGCCGCCGCGCCTGGGCAACGTGGTGATCGAGGCCGAGCACATCAACAAGGGCTTCGGCGACCGCCTGTTGATCGACGACCTGTCGTTCCGCCTGCCGCCGGGCGGCATCGTCGGCGTCATCGGCCCGAACGGTGCGGGCAAGACCACGCTGTTCCGCATGATCACCGCGCAGGAGGGGCCGGACGCCGGCACCTTCAAGGTGGGCGAGACGGTCAAGCTCGGCTACGTCGACCAGAGCCGCGACACCCTGGACGGCAAGAAGACGGTGTGGGAGGAGATCTCCGACGGGCTGGACGTCATCGACCTGGGCAAGAAGTCCATGCCGTCGCGCGCCTACGTCTCGTCCTTCAACTTCCGCGGTTCCGACCAGCAGAAGAAGGTGGGGCAACTGTCGGGCGGTGAGCGCAACCGCGTGCATCTGGCGAAGATGCTGAAGTCCGGCGCCAACGTCCTGCTGCTCGACGAACCGACCAACGATCTGGACGTCGACACGCTGCGGGCGCTGGAAGAGGCGCTGGAGAACTTCCCCGGCTGCGCGGTGGTGATCAGCCACGACCGCTGGTTCCTCGACCGCATCGCCACCCACATCCTGGCCTTCGAGGGCGACAGCCACGTGGAGTGGTTCGAAGGCAACTTCCAGGACTATGAGGAAGACAAGAAGCGCCGCCTGGGTGCGGACGCCGTCAACCCGCACCGCATCAAGTACAAGCCGCTGGTGCGGAGCTGACGTTCTATCGGGGGGCTTCGGCCCCCCGGTTCGTTTTCGGAGGTGAGAAGCATGATCCGCGTCACCGGCCGCATCGCGCTCGACGAGAGCGAACTGCACGAAGAGTTCGTGCGCGCCTCCGGGCCGGGCGGGCAGCACGTCAACAAGACGGAGTCGGCGGTTCAACTGCGCTTCGACGTGCGCAACTCGCCGTCGCTTCCGGACGACGTCAAGCTGCGGCTGAAGCGGCTGGCCGGCAGCCGGATGACGCAGGAGGGGGTGCTGATCCTCGTCGCCGACGCCCACCGCTCGCAGATGCGCAACCGCATGGACGCGCAGGAACGCCTGATCGAACTGATCCGCGAGGCGGCGGTGCCACCCAAGCCGCGGCGGCCGACCAAGCCGACGCTCGGCTCCAAGCAGCGGCGGCTGGAGGGCAAGGCCAAGCGGTCGGACGTGAAGAAGATGCGGGGCAAGCCGGTGGATTAACGCCGGGATCGTAGGTTGGGTTGAGGCGCAGCCGAAAACCCAACCTACGCATCACGACGCGTCAGGTATCCAGAACCACACGGTTGTTCTTGGCGACCAGGGCGCGGAAATAGGGCTCCAGCGCCGCGTCGTCCAGGCCGAAGGCCTGCTGGAAGCGGGCGATGAGTTGCTGCTCGCCCTGTTCGGCCTCGCCGTCGGCCATGGCGCTGTCGATCATGTTCAGGAGGATGCACAGGCGTTGCGGCTCGTTGAGCTTCGGCGCCGCCTCCTGCAGGAAGGTGTCGATCGGCGTGCTGCGCGCGTACTTCATGCAGCGGTCGAGGTCCTCGCGCGTGGCGTTGCGGCCCAGGACGGACAGCAGGTGGCCGATCTCCTCCGGATCGACCTCGCCGTCGGCGCCCATGCAGTAGATCAGGGACACCGTCATCGCGCGGCGCGGCGTCATTTCCAGCGGTGCGCCGCCCTTGAACATGTCGAACAGGCCCATGGGGCTACTCCTCCTCGGTGGACGATGCGCCCCATATGGGGGAAGGCCCCCGCGGTGCAAGGTCCCTTCAGGCGCCGGAGCGGCCGGATGCGGCGGCGACCTCGTCCATCATGTCGTAGACGTCGTGGTGCAGCCGCACGACGCCGTCGGCGTCCACCGTGGCCGTCCAGTAGACGAAGCGCACGGGCAGCGAGCGCACCTTCACCCACTGCGGCTCGCCGGTGGCCAGCATGGCGTCGATCTTCTGCGGTGTCACGCCGACGTCGGCCAGCAGCAGCTCGGCCAGGTGGCGGGCGTCCTTCAGGCGCACGCAGCCGGAGCTGATGGTGCGCACCTCGCGGTCGAACAGGTGCGGCTCGTTGGTGCCGTGCAGGTAGATGTTGTGCGGGTTGGTCAGGTTGAACCGGAAGCGGCCCAGCGCGTTCTGGTCGCCCGGCTGCTGCACGATGCGCACGCGGCCCGGCGACACCTGCGTCCAGTCCACGGCCTCCGGCGGCACCGGCTCGCCGTCCAGGTAGACCGTGGCGTTCTGGATGCCCGGCGTGCCCTTCGTGCGCAGCAGCGGCAGCTTGTCCTGTTTCAGCACGGTGGGCGGCACCGTCCAGGTCGGATTGACGATGATGTGCGTGATGCGGTCTTCCAGCAGCGGCGTCTCGCGCGACGGGCGGCCGACCACCGCGCGCATGGTCAGCTCCAACTGGTCGTTGCGGACCAGCGTCACCGTCTGGTTCGGCAGGTTGACGAACAGCACCGACTCGAGCGCCGCGTCGCGCGCTCCGCGCATCGACGCCGCACTCTGCCGGATCATCAGCGCCGTTTCCTGCGCGGTGCGGTCGAGCGCGCGGCGCGTGCCGTCGCCGACGCGCCCGTCGGGCTTCAGCCCCTGGGTGAGCTGGAAGGCGCGCACGGCGCTGTCCACCGTGTCGTCGAAGACCGTGCGACGCTGATCCGGCGCCAGATGGCCGAGCTCGACGAGGCGCGCCGTGAGGCGGCCGACGCGCTCGCTCGTTTCACCCTTCTTCAGCGTGGCGCCGGGGCCGATCCGGGTGATGACGACGGGCGGGGCCGCCTCCAGCTCGGCGGCGCGGGCCTCCAGCTTGGTGATCCAGCCGTCCAGCGTCTCGCGGAAGGTCTCGGCGCGGGTCGGCGCGGCGGACGCCAGACAGACCACCGCCAGCAGCATCGCAAGGATGCGTGTTCCGGGAAAAGGATAACGTGCCGACATCGTTCCGCCTCTCACTCAGCGCGCACCGCGCCATTTCGCTGGTGCAGTGTATACGCGCGCGCAGCATAAGGCGACGCATCACACGTTGAATTTCCATTCGCGCCGTTCTGGTCAACCTTGCGGACGGTTTGCCTAATCCTTTGTGAAGGGCTGTGGCAAATTTCAGGTTGATCATAATTCGGACCTCGCCTATACGGATATTCGCCTTCGTATGACCACCATATTTTGAGGTCGACGGGGCCAACGAACAGTACGGGACGGGTGCTACCCCAAAGGGTGCACGTCCGGACCGAAAGATTGTAGGGAACCGCTTCGTTTGGTGAGGGTGGGAATGACATTTGACGCGGACGAGTCCCAGCCGCCGTCGCTTGGGCGGCGTGGTTTTCTTGGCCTTGGCCTTGGTTCGGCCGTCGCGGCCGTGGTTCCTCCGGTCCTCCTGACCAGCAATTCGGCGGAGGCCGCCGTGTACGGCGGGATGGCGCGGCGCCTGTCGTTGCACAACGTCAACACCGGGGAACATTTCAATGATGTATTCTGGGCGGACGGCAAGTACCGGCCCGATGCGTTGAAGCGCCTGGACGTGCTGCTGCGCGATCACCGGGCGAAGCAGGTGCACCGCTACGATCCGCGCCTGTTCGACGTTCTGTGGCAGATCCAGCAGCGGCTCGAGTCGCAGGAGACGTTCCAGGTCGTCAGCGCCTTCCGCTCGAAGAAGACCAACGCGCTGGCCCGCCGCCGCTCACGCTCCGTGGCGAAGGAGAGCTATCACACCCGCGGCATGGCCGTGGACGTGGTGCTGCCCGGCCGGGAACTGCGCGCGGTGGCGCAGGAGGCGATGCGGATGCAGGCTGGTGGCGTGGGCTATTACCCGCGCAGCGGCTTCGTGCACGTCGACACGGGGCCGGTTCGCCACTGGTAAGGCGGTTTTCCCGTTGGGCCGGGCGAAAGCGCCGGCCCAACACGTTTTCCAGGGTTCAGGCGTTTGCCCGCTTGCTGAGCGTCAGGCGGTTGCGGCCGTCGCGCCGCTCGTATTGGACATGGTCCATCATCGTCTTGACGAAGTGGATGCCGAGGCCGCCGATCGGGCGGTCGTCGATGTCGCCGTCGAGCACCGGGGCTTCGGCCTCGGTCAGCGGGTCGAAGGCCGGCCCGTCGTCTTCCAGCTCCGCCGTGACCTGCCCGTCGGCCACCGTCAGCCGCAGGGAAATCTCGTGCGCCGTGCCGGGGTCGAAGGCGTAGCTGATGACGTTGGTCAGCAGTTCGTCCAGCGCCAGATTGAAGTTGAAGGCCAGCTTGGGCGGCAGGCCGTGCTCTTCGAAGAAGCCTTCGACGGTTTCCGCCAGACGCGGGATTTCGGCAAGGTCGTTGGCGAGGCGAAGGTCGAGGAAACCGGTCATCGCGGGGGCAGCCGTCCTTCGCAATTCGGGATTGCCCCGTGCGGGGCGCCGGGATTGTAGGTGAGCGTTCGGCGGGGCGTCCATACGGAAATTCCGCCCGGAACCTTTGCCGGGCCGTCCGGTTGCAGGGCGACAGGTTTCCCGCAGCCCGACACGACGGAACGCCATGTTCACACGCGATGACCTTGGCCGTCTGCTGGCCGTCCACGCCGCCCCGGCGGTGTCGCTTTTCATGCCCACCCACACCGCCGGGCGGGAGATCCGCCAGGATCCGATCCGCTTCAGGAACCTGCTGGGGCAGGCGGTGGAGCGGCTGACCGCGCTGGGCATGCGCCGTCCCGACGCCGAAGCCATGGTGACGCCGGCCGCCAAATTCCTGGACGAGGGGGCGTTCTGGCGCCACCAGGACCGCGGTCTGGCGATGTTCATCGCCGACGGCATGTTCGAGATGCACCGCCTGCCCATGGAGCCGCCGGAGGAGGTGGTGGTGGCGCGGGGCCTGTCGGTGCGGCCGCTGCTGCCGCTTCTGGCGGCCGAGGGCGCCTTCATGATCCTGGCTGTCAGCGCCAGCCGGGCGCGCCTGTTTTCCGCTTCGCGCTGGGGCATCTGCGACGAGGACGCCGCGTTGCCGGACGGGGTGCAGGAGGTGCACGCCGAGACCGACTACGACGAGAATTCGCTGCACTCCGCGCCGCCCGCGCGCCATGGCAAGCGCCGTGGTTCGGCGGTCAGCATGGTGAAGACGCACAACTTCGGCGAGGACCCGGAGGGACTGCGCAAGGCGCATCTGGTCGAGTACCTGCGCCGCCTCGCCGTGGCCGTGCACGAGCATCTGAAGGTCTTCAGCGGGCCGACCGTTCTGGTGGCGGACGACGAGATCCGCGGCCATTTCCGCGCGGTGTCGAACCTGAACGGCCTGCTCGAAAACGCGGTGGACGCCAATCCCGACGCGCTGGACGCGCAGGAGATCCACCGGCGGGCCTACGCCCTGGTCGAGCCGCTGTTCACCCAGGCGCGCGACAAGGCGGTCGACCAGTTCCGTGCCGTGCTGGGGGATGCCCGCACCAGCGGGCGCGCGGCCACCCGGCCGGAGGAGATCGTGCCGGCGGCCCGCCAGAACCGCGTCGCGACGCTGCTGCTGGGCGAGGGGCGGCGCGTCTGGGGCCGCTACGACGAGGCGAACGACCGCGTCAGCGTCGGCGGCGAACCGGGCGGCGAGGCTCTGGTGATCGATCTGGTCGAGCGGGCGGCGGCCGAGACGCTGCTGAACGGTGGCGAGGTGCACGTCGTGGGTGTCGACGCGTTGCCGGCGGACACCGCCATGGCGGCCGTTCTTCGATATTGAGATGGGCGATATTGAGATGGGGGCGGGTGTCAGTCGCGCGGATCACCCTTGGCGGCGCGCATGATGTCGGCAGGATCCCACACGGCGCCGTGACGGCGGCGCCGTGGCCCCTTGCTTCCGCCGCCACCGCTGCGGCGCGGTTCCTCGACCCGTCCGGGCGCGCGCGCGTCCTGCGCCCGTCCGGGCGCGCGCGCGTCCTGCGGCAGAATGGTGACCAGATCCTCGGCCTCGCGCGCCTCGCGCAGGTGTGGCGACAGCGCGGACAGGAGCGCCAGCATCTCATCCGCCACGGCTGACGGCGCCGCGCGCCACAGCCGCAGCAGCCTCGCCTCGCGCCGGCTGATCACGCTGCTGTCTTCCAATCCGCCGTCGGCGATCGGCCGGGAGCGGAACTTTCCCTGCGGATCTTCGTAGGAGTCGAAGAAGAAGCTGACCGGCACGTCCAGAACCTGGCTGAGGCGGAAGAGCGTGCCGGCCGAGATCCGGTTCGAGCCGCGCTCGTATTTCTGCACCTGCTGGAACGTCAGGCCGATGGCCTCGCCGAGTTTTTCCTGGCTCATGCCCAGAAGGGTGCGGCGCATCCGCACGCGTTGGCCGACATGGGTGTCGACCGACCACGACTCCGGCGATCCGCGTCGGCCCCGCTTGCGAACAGTTGACTCGCTCATCCCCCGGACACCTTTGGTTTAAGCTCTTAATTAGTCTTTGATACGGAATGGCGTGATCTTGCCTGTCGCACACGGCCAAGATCAAGCAGAAACTTCGAACGGCAAAGTGTGCCGCCATCGCCGGCCTTGTGTCTGCTTCCGGAGAATAAAGTTAACGACAAGCGATGGTGTTTACTTTGCGGGTCGGGTGCCACGTCGTTCCAGCCTTTTCGGTTTTGTTGTTGCGCGGATGCAAATTCCGGCGGCGGCATGGCAAAGTTAATGGAAAGTAAATGCTTTGTGTGATAATCATAGGGCGACCGCTCTTCGGCGCCGGCGGCGGCGTTCGGCCGGTGATTATTCTTTGTGGCATTTTGCCGCTTGTGGTTGAGCTGTTGACCGCCCACAGTTCCGGCCCGGCAACTGTCCGGCAGTGGATCAATGGTGCGGTGCGATCAGGCACGCAATGCCGCACCGCCACCCGGCCGTCGTGGTGGTATGATGGCCCGTCTCCAGCGCGAGAGCGAGGAGGTGACGATGCGTACCCTGTTCCGACCGATCATCGCCGGCCTGATGCTGGCCGGTTTCGTGTCCGCCGGCCCGGCGCTGGCCGCCGACCCGCCCGCCGCGACACCCCCGCCCCCGCCGCCGGCCGTGCAGCCCGCGACCCCCGGCGAACAGGCCAAGATGGGCCTGGAACTGCTGATGAAGGCGCTGGAGGGGTGGATCCGCCAGTTCCCCGCCTATGCCGCGCCCGAGTTCACGCCGGACGGGGACATCATCATCCGCCGCCTCGACAAGAACCGGCCGGCCACGCCGGACCCGCAGTCGGTGCCGGCGCCGGGCGGCGCGCCCACCTGACGGGACTCAGCAGCGCCGGTCTGGGCACTCGCCGGTCTCGATCTGCACGGTCGCGTGGTCGATGCCGAAACGCTGGCGCAGGGCCGTCCGCAGCGCCGTCAGCACGGCGTCGTGGTCGGCCCCCGGCGTCACCACCGCGTGCAGCGTCATCAATGTCCGCTCGGCCGTCAGCGACCAGACGTGGACGTGGTGGATGTCGCGCACCTCGGGTGCCGCGTCGCACAGGGCGCGGCGCACGGCGTCGGGGTCGATGCCCGTGGGCGTGCCTTCCACCAGGATGTGCGTGCTCTGCCGCACCACCGTCCAGGCGCCCTTGAGGATCAGCGCCGCCACCAGCACGGACAGGATCGGGTCGACCGGCGTCCAGCCCGTCGCCAGGATCACGCCGGCCGCCGCGATGGCGCCGATCGAACCCAGCAGGTCGCCCAGCACGTGCAGCAGCGCGCCGCGGACGTTCAGGTTGTCGCGGTCGCCACGGTGCAGGACCAGGAAGCCGACGATGTTGCCCGCGAGGCCCAGCACGGCGATCGCCAGCATGGTGCCGCCCATCACGGGTTCCGGCTCCATCAGGCGCTGCGCCGCCTCCACCACGATCCAGCCGGCGATGGCGAACAGCATCAACCCGTTGACGAAGGCCGCCAGGACCTGGAGCCGGTGGTAGCCGAAGCTGCGCCGCGCGTCCGTCGGCCGCCGGCCGAGCCGGAACGCCATCCAGGCGAGCGCCAGGGCCAGCGTGTCGGTCAGCATGTGCCCGGCGTCCGCCATCAGCGCCAGTGAGCCGGAGATCAGCCCGCCCACGAACTCCGCCACCATCAGTCCGCCCGTCATCAGCATGACCAGCAGCAGGCGCCGCTCGCTGTCGGCCGTGACGGTGGCCGGGGCATGGGAATGGCCGTGGTGCCCGTGATCCTGGTGGTGCTCGTGGTGATGGGCGTGGCGGTGGTCGGTCAAGGCTGCTCTCCGCGGGGGGCCGCCGATCATAGGCGCGTGCGGCCGCCACAGCAAATTTCCGCGTTCGCGGCGCATCGTCGTGGTACATGGGGCGCCATGTCCGCACGCCCAACCCTGCGCCGCCGCCTGACCGACCTGGAAGCACGCCTGAAGGCCGAAAGCCCCGACCGGCTGCCGCTGCTCGCCGCCGCCCGCGACCTCGACCGCACACTCAGGCGGCCGGGCTTCCTGCGACCGGACGAATCGCTGGCAACGCGCGTGCCGTGGTGGCCGGTGGTCGCCGTGCTGGGCACCGCCGGGTCCGGCAAATCGACTTGCATCAACCGCCTGCTCGGCGCGCCGATTCCGCCGGTCGCGGACGGAGAGGTCGGCGCCGTCACGCTGCTGGCGCACGGTACCACGCCGCCGGAACCGGCCGACCCGCGCCTGCCGCCGGCGCTGCCGGTGGGGGAGGGCGGGCTGCGGCTCGCCGCGGCCGACAGCGACGCCCTGAAGGGCTTGGTGGTGATCGACACGCCGGGCTTCGACGGCGCCCACGACATGCCGCCGGGGCTGGTGGAGGCGGTGATCGGGGCGGCCGACCTTGTGCTCGTCTTCTTCGATGCCTGCCATCCCGACCCGCCCGCCATCCGCAGCACGCTGCACCGCCTCGTGCCCGGCTGCCGCAGCAAGGTGGTCTGCGTGCTGAACAAGATCGACGCCTGCGCCACCGACGATGACGTGGAGACGTTGGTCGGCGTGTGGAAGGAGGTGCTCGCCCAGGCCGGGCTGGTGGAGGGGATCTACGAAGTCTACGACGCCGAATCCGCCGGCCCCGACGCGCCGCTGCTGGCCGACGCCGGGCGGCGCGCGCGATTCGCGGCGCGGTGCGCGGCGCAGTTCGCCGAGATCCGCGCGCGCATCGACGCCGCCCGCGATGACCGGACCGGGCGCATCCGCGCGCTGCTGGCTGGCGCCGCCGCGGCGGCGGAGGGCGAACAGGTGCCGCTGGTGCGCCGGGCGCTGCGCCGCTGGCGCCGGCGCGTGCTGCTGGCCGACGTGCTGTGGTTGGGGTTGCTGGCGGCCCTGGCGGCGGGTGCCGTGCACCTCGCCGGGACGGCAACCCTGCCGCCCTTCCTGTCGTGGCTGGTCGAGGCCCGGCCGGCCTGGGCGCGCGGCGTGCCGATCCGCCTCGTGGGCGTGTTCGCGGTGGTGGCCGGGCTGCTGGCAGCCGGGCACCTGTGGCTGCGCGCGGCGGCGGCGCAGGCCATCGCCGCCGGACTGCCGGAGCGCGCGGGGGACGCCGGGCTCGACCCGCGCCGCGCCTTCCGCCGGGCGACGCGCGTCTTCCGCTCGCTGTTCCGCGCCGACCCGGTGGGGTGGGGCCGGCGCGCCGCACGCCGCGTCGCCGCTGTGCGCGAGGCGCTGGCCGCCCGCGCGTAGCGGCGCATGCGCATTCCTCACCGCACATCTGCAAAAGGGGCGCGGACGGCGCCGGTCGCCGAGGTCTAGAATCCTTAGACTTCGTGGATTCTTTTTTGCGCGAGGCCGGTCATGCGCACGACCGATGCGGCGCGACTCCAGAAAGGCATCGTCGCCTACGCCATCGCCGCGATGGTGGCGCTCAGCGTCGCCGTCGCCGCAGCCTGCGTCGTGCCCTTGCAACGCCACACGGTCGCCGCCGCCGACCAGAACCTGTCCCATTCGCTCGACCAGCAGGTCAAGGCCATCGGCGAGGCGCTGGCGCGCCTGCGCGATCTGACGCGCCAGATCACCAGCCGCACGGTCATCCGCGACGCCCTGGTCCAGTACAACGACGGCGCCATGACGCGCGACGCGCTGCACGCCTTCTCGGCCGACAAGCTGGCCGATGCGCTGCGCCTGGCGCCGGAGATGCTGGGCATCGTCCGCCTGGACCGCTCCGGCCGGGTGGTGGTGACGGTGGGCGAGGTGCCGGCGCCCGACACGGCGGTCCCGGCCGCCGAGGACGGCCCGGCCGTCGGCGACCTGATCATGGCGCCCGACGGCCGGGCGCGGGTCGCCGTCGCCGCCCCCATCTTCGGGCGCACGGGGCGGCGGGAGGGGACCGACGTCGTGCTGTTCGACGGCGCCGCCATCGAGGCGCTGGTGACGGAAGAGCATCACCTGGGGCGCACCTGGGTGAGCCATCTGATGGTCGAGGACGGCGCCGGCGGCTATGGCGCGCTGATTCCGCGCGGCGCCGCCGTGGCCGGCGTGGCGGGACTGCGTTCGGCGCTGGATGCCGCCCGCGATGCGCCGTCGCTGGTCCATGCCGTGACGGAGGAGGGTGGCGACGCGGTGGTGCTGACGGCGCAGCGTGTGCCGGGCACCGCCTGGATGCTCGCCGTCCGCATCCACGCGAACGAGCTGTACTACGACTCCAACCGGCTGGTGCTGTCGGTCGGCGGCACGGCGGTGGGGCTGACGCTGCTCGGCACGCTGGGCATGTTCCTGGTGCTGCGGCCGCTGACCGGGCGGATGCTGGTGCACGCCGACGACCTCGCCCGCCAGCTCGACGAGCAGCGCCGCACGGTGGCGGCGCTGTCGCGGCTGCAGCGCACGCTGAAGACGCTGTCCGGCGGCAACCAGGCGCTGATCCACGCCACCGCCGAGCCGGACCTGCTGGACGAGATGTGCCGCATCGTCGTCGAGGTCGGCGGGTACCCGCAGGCCTGGGTGGCGCTGGTGGAGGAGGGGACGGTGCGGTTGGCCGCGCAGCGCGGCGACGGCGTCCTGCCGGAGGCGGAAGCCGCCGCATTGGGCGGCCCGATCCGCGCCGGCCTGATGCTGCACCGGGAGGACCGCGCCGCCGATCCGGCGCTGGCCGCGCTGCCCGGCGTGGAGGCGCCGCGCGGCCTTCTGCTGCTGCCGCTGCCCGACCGCGACGGCGCGCCGCTGGGCGCCATCGCCATCCACGGGCGCGACGCCGCCGGATTCGACATGGAGGAGCGCGCGCTGCTGAGCGAGATGGCCGGCGACCTCGCCTACGGCATCGTCACCCTGCGCACGCGCATCCGCTGGCAAGCCGACGAGGAGCGGCTGGAGCGCGCGCTGGAAAAGACCATCCAGGCGGTCGCCGCCACCGTGGAGATCCGCGACCCCTCGACCGCCGGGCACCAGCGCCGCGTCGCCGAGCTGGCCGCCGGCATCGCCCGCGCGCTGGGCCTGGCCGACGACCGGGTGAAGGGCGTCTACGTCGCCGGCATCATCCACGACATTGGCAAGGTCGCCGTCCCGGCCGAGATATTCAGCCGCCCCGGCCGCCTCAACGCGCTGGAGTTCGAGTTGGTCAAGGAGCACCCGACGGCCGGCGCCGACATCATCGGCGGGGTCGAGTTCCCGTGGCCGGTCGCCGCCGCCATCGCCCAGCACCATGAGCGTCTCGACGGCTCCGGCTACCCGGCGGGCCTGTCCGGCGACGCCATCCGGCTGGAGGCGCGCATCCTCGCCGTGGCGGACGTGGTGGAGGCGATGACCGCGCACCGCCCGTACCGCCCGGCGCTCAGCGTGGCCGAGGCGCTGGCGGAAATCCGCGCGCACCGCGGCACGCTGTACGACGCCGCCGTGGTGGACGCCTGCATCCGCGTGCTGGAGAACGGGGTGGTGCGGCTGGAGACGGCGTGAACGCCTACTTCGCCGCCACCGCCTTCCGCGCCGCCGTCACGGCGTCCAGGCACTCGTCGTATTCCTTCTCGCGCTGCTCGCGCTCGGCGTTGCGCAGTTGCTTCTTTAGCGCGTCGAGGATGGGCTGGGGTGGCGCCTTGGCGATTTCGGCCTTGATGAAGCCGATGCCCGCCACGCACTCCGACTGGTCGTCGGCCAGGGCGGGCGTGGCGAGGAGGGTGGCGGTCAGGACCGCGAAGGTGGGGGTGCGCATCGGTCGTTTCCTCACTTCACGATGATTCTGCCGGTCATGCCCTTGTCCTCCAGGCCCTTGATGCTCCAGGTGTATTCGCCGGTGCGCATGGGCACGAAGTCGATGGAGATGGTGCCCTGGTCGTCGAACTCCAGGGCGTAGGGAGCGCCCATCGGGTGGACTTCCAGGTGGTTGATGACGATCTGGTTGACCCAGATGTCGCGCATGAAGTCGGGGGCGCGGAACATGTATTCCTTCTGCCCCTTGGCGGTGATCTCCAGCCGGTAGAACTTCCCGCCCTCCAGCGTAAGCTCCTTCTGCGAGACGAAGAAGTCGTCGCCGTCCTCGGTGCCGAGGACCAGTGCGGGCAGGTTCGTGCGGTTGCGCGCCAGATCGGCGGCGCTGGCGGGAGGGGCGGCGGCGGGCATAAGCGCCGCACCGGCCAGCAGCGCAAGCGCGGTGAGGAGGGTGGGCACTCTGGACATGGCGTATCCCTGGTGGTGCGGGGTGGGGCCGGCAGTATGGCGCCGGGTCCGCCGGACGGTCGAGCGCTACCAAAGGACGGGTTCGCCACGCCCGCCCGCCGCCTGGGGTTGGGCGGTGCGGTAACGGGGGAATTGCCGCACCGCCGTCCACGGCCATTGCCCTGGCGACGGAGCGTGCTATAAACGCGCCACCTGATCTGGAAGAAGGGCGCGGCTTCGTGGCCATCGACGCGTCGGTGCTGGTCCTGAACGGACCGAACCTCAACATGCTGGGCGTTCGCGAGCCGCACATCTACGGCTCGCTGACGCTCGACGACCTGGAGTCGTCCTGCCAGGAGCGGGCCGAGCAACTCGGCCTGGTCATCGACTTCCGGCAGTCCAACCACGAGGGCGAACTCGTCTCCTGGATCCAGCAGGCCCGCACCGAGCATGACGGCATCGTCATCAACGCCGGTGCCTACACCCACACCTCGGTCGCCATCATGGACGCGCTCATCCTGTCCGAGCTGCCGGTGATCGAGGTGCACCTCTCCAACATCTTCAAGCGGGAGTCCTTCCGCCACCACTCCTACATCTCCCCGGTGGCGAAAGGCATGATCTGCGGCTTCGGCCCGCACGGCTATCTGCTGGCGCTGGAGGCCCTGGCGCAGATCCTCGACCGCGACTGACAGAACACGGGATTTCATGAGCATGGCGAGCTTCGACATCGACGGCGACCTGATCCGCAAGCTGGCGGACCTCCTGCGCGAGAC
>DASPIO010000024.1:0-10983 GCA_035629155.1 Azospirillum sp.
TTTGGCACGTTGCTTTGAATAGTAGCCCCTGGGTCGCAAGACACAACATCTCGGGGCCTCGTCCCGGGAGCCTGGGGAACGGTGCCGTCCACCGCGCCTTCAGAGGAGGACGCTAGACATGTCGGCAGTAGCCGTCGACACGCGCAAGACCATCCACAATCCCCTGGACATCGTCGAGGAGATCGTCACCGCCAACGAGTGGCCGTTCGACCGCTCCAGCGAGGACGAACTCATCGTCGAGATCGGGGGGCGGTGGTGCGACTACCGCCTCTACTTCGTCTGGCAGCAGGACGTCAGCGCGATGCAGTTCTCCTGCCAGTTCGACATGAAGGTGCAGGCCAACCGGCGCGACGCGGTGTCCGGCCTCCTGGCCGAGGTGAACTCCCGCCTCTGGCTCGGCCATTTCGACGTCTGCTCGGAGGAGCACACGCCGATGTTCCGCCAGACGACGCTGCTGCGCGGCTCGCGCGGGGCGACGGTGGAGCAGTTGGAGGACCTCGTCGAGATCGCGCTGTCGGAGTGCGAGCGCTTCTACCCCGCCTTCCAGTTCGTGATCTGGGGCGGCAAGTCGCCGGCCGAGGCGGTGTCCGCCGCCATCCTCGACACCATGGGCGAGGCGTGAGCGCGATGGCCGGTTCCCTGCTTCTCGTCGGCTGCGGCAAGATGGGCGGCGCGCTGCTCGACGGCTGGCTGAAGGCCGGCACCATGGAGCGCATCGTCGTGGTCGAGCCGTCGGGCCTCCCGCCCTTCGCCAAGCCGCCGCAGGTCGTCGCCGCCACCGGCCCGCACGACCTGCCGGCCGGCTTCGTGCCGGACGTGGTGGTGCTGGCCGTCAAGCCGCAGGTGATGGACCAGGTGGTGCCGGCCTACGCCGGGCTGGTGCGGCCGGAGACGGTGTTCCTGTCCATCGCCGCCGGCAAGCCGGTCGGCTATTTCGAACGGCACCTGGGTGCCTCGGCCGCCATCGTGCGGGCCATGCCGAACACCCCGGCGGCGGTCGGGCGCGGCATCACCGTGTGCGTCGGCAACGCCAACGTCGCCAAGCCGCAGGCCGACCTGTGTGACGCGCTGCTGCGCGCCGTCGGCGACGTCGCCTGGATCGATGACGAGTCGCTGATGGACGCGGTGACCGCGGTGTCCGGCAGCGGCCCGGCCTACGTCTTCCTGCTGGTCGAGACGCTGGCCAAGGCCGGCGAGGCGGCGGGCCTGTCCCCCGGACTGGCGCAGACGCTGGCGCGCGCCACGGTGGCCGGGTCGGGCGAACTGCTGCGGCAGTCCTCGGCGACGGCGGCGCAGTTGCGCGAGGCGGTGACCAGCCCCAACGGCACGACCCAGGCGGCGCTGAACGTGCTGATGGCGCCGGGCGCCATGGACGCGCTGCTGGCCAGGGCCGTCGCCGCCGCCGCCCAGCGCTCGAAAGAGTTGGCGCAGTAACGAGCCGATCCGGCCTACGCCGAACAGGACCCGCCGCCCAGCACGCAGAATTTGGCGCAGTGGCGGTGGTTCAGCTTGACCGCGCCGCGGTCGAAGTGGCCGCCGTTGGCGGTGGCCGCCTGTGCCAGCGTCTCCCCCATCTCGAAGCGCGCCTCGTAGGGCAGCAGCGTGCAGGGGACGACGACGGCGTGCGCAGCGCCCTTGCGCTTCACCACCATGCGGCTGGTCGCGCACATCATGGCGTTGGGGTGCAGGCCCAGGATCCCCCAGCAGGCGGTGGTGATCTCCGGCACCTCGGCGCGCTCGTCCATTTCCGGGAACAGCACCAGCGCGTGCGGGCTTGCGGCGTCGAGCGCCAGACCCTGCTCGGCGAACAGCCGGGCATAGCCGGCGCGCAACGCCGGTTGCTCCTCCCCCCAGCAGGTCCGCCCGGCGACGGCGACGGCGAAACCTTCCCGCACCAGCCACGCCAGCCCCTCCATCGTCCTGGCGAAGCTGCCGGGGCCGCGCTCGCGGTCGTGCAGGTCCGCCGCGTGGTGGTCGAGGCTGACGCGCAGGCGGAGGCGCTGGCCGAAGCGGTCGCGCAGGGCCAGCAGATCCCGCCGCACCGGCGGACGCTGCATCGGCTGCATGGCGTTGGTGAGGATCAGCACCTCGAACCCGCGCTCCAGGCACATTTCGGCGAGCGCGGCCAGGTCGCGGTTCAGGAAAGGCTCGCCGCCGGTGAAGCCGATCTCGCGCGTGGGCAGGCCCAGCGCCGTGATTTCGTCCAGGTAGGGGCGCACGTCGTCCGGGCCGATGTAGGCCAGCCGGTCGTTGGTGGGGCTGGACTCGATGTAGCAGTGCCCGCAGGTGATGTTGCACAGCGTGCCCGTGTTGAACCAGAGCGTCTCCAGCCGGTCGAGCGCCACGCTGGCCCGCCGTTCGCCCTTGGCGGTCCAGTCCGGGTCGTCGAACTTGGCGCGGATGGGGGCGCGGGCAGGGGCGCGAACGGGAGCGGCTGCGGCGGCCGTGCTGCCGGTCATGCGGTCTTCCATGCGGGTTGTGCGCACACGATAACGGGCGGCCCGGCGGGCCGCCAGTCACGTTGCCTTGAACGGATCGTGAGCGTCAGCGCTCGGCCACCGGCTTGACGGGCCGCGTGGTCGCGCCGGTGTAGAGCTGGCGCGGGCGGCCGATCTTCTGCTGGGGATCCTCGATCATCTCCTTCCATTGCGAGATCCAGCCCACCGTGCGCGCCACGGCGAACAGCACGGTGAACATGCTGGTCGGGAAGCCCATCGCCTTCAGGATGATGCCGGAGTAGAAATCGACGTTCGGGTACAGCTTCTTCTCGATGAAGTACTCGTCCTCCAGCGCAATCTTCTCCAGCTCCATGGCGATGTCGAGCAGCGGTTCGTCCTTGATGCCAAGTTCGTTCAGCACCTCGTAGCAGATCTGGCGCATGATCTTGGCGCGCGGGTCGTAGTTCTTGTAGACGCGGTGGCCGAAGCCCATCAGGCGGAACGGGTCGTTCTTGTCCTTTGCGCGGCGGACGAATTCGGGGATGCGGCTGGTGGAGCCGATCTCCTCCAGCATCTTCAGCACCGCCTCGTTCGCGCCGCCGTGCGCCGGGCCCCACAGAGCCGCGATGCCCGACGCGATGCAGGCGAACGGGTTGGCGTGCGAGGAACCGGCGAGGCGGACGGTGGAGGTGGAGGCGTTCTGCTCGTGATCGGCGTGCAGGATGAAGATCTTGTCCATCGCGCGCGCCAGCACCGGGTTCACCACATAGGGTTCGCACGGCGTGCCGAAGGTCATGTAGAGGAAGTTCTCGGTGTAGGCCAGATCATTGCGCGGGTACATGAACGGCTGGCCGACCGAGAACTTGTAGGCCATGGCCGCCATCGTCGGCATCTTGGCGATCAGGCGGTGCGCCGCGATCTTGCGCTGCACCGGGTCGGCGATGTCGGTGGAATCGTGGTAGAAGGCGGACAGCGCGCCGGTGACGCCGCACATGATGGCCATCGGGTGCGCATCGCGGCGGAAGCCGCTGTAGAACTTGGCCAACTGCTCGTGCACCATCGTGTGATAGGTGATGGTGTGGGCGAAGTCGGCCTTCTGCTCGGCGTTCGGCAACTCGCCGTTGAGGAGCAGATAACAGACCTCCGGGAAGTCGCAATGCTCCGCCAGGTCCTGGATGGCGTAGCCGCGGTGCAGCAGCACGCCTTCGTCCCCGTCGATGTAGGTGATGGCGGACTCGCAGCTCCCCGTCGAGGTGAAGCCGGGATCGAAGGTGAAGTAGCCGGTTTCGGCGTAGAGCTTTCGGACATCGATGACGCGCGGACCGGTCGAGCCTTCCAGCAGCGGCAGCTTGATCGTGCGGCCGGTGGTCTCGTCGGTCAGCGTGACGGTGCCGACCTGACGAACCTCCTCGTGCCCGGGCTTCATCGTGTTCCCCATGGGACCTGCTCCTCTCGCGTACGTCGCACTCGCAAGGAGAGGTGTGGCGAACGCGCGCGCCGTCAACGGTCCACCGTCGTATGAGCGGCCGGCTGCCCGCCGCTGATCGCCGTCAGAACGTCCATGACCGAGCCCGGCGGCCGGCGCCGCGTAGACGCGCCGTCATGGGCTGGTGCTGTCATAGGCGAAACAGGCGGGCTGGTTCTCCGGGCGGTGGTGGCTGTATGGTTCGCGACCGCCACGACGGACCGCCCCCGCCCATGCTGGACAGCTTCCTGCTCGCCTTCACCGCCCTGTTTTCGATCGTCAACCCGGTGGCGATGGCGCTGATCTTCAGTCAGGTGACCGCGGGGCGCAGCCCGCGCGAGCGCGCGCAGCTCGCCGGGCTGGTCGGCGTCTATTCGGCGGTGGTGATGCTGACGGCGCTGTGGGCGGGCGCCTATGTGCTGAACTTTTTCGGCATCTCGCTGGCCGCGCTGCGCATCGCCGGCGGCTTCGTGGTGGCGGAGCGCGCCTGGGCGCTGCTCTCCGCCCCCGAGGCGCACGAGGCCCGCAAGCAGGAGCAGGCGGCTCCGGCCGGCGACGTCCGGGAGTCGGCGTTCTTCCCCCTGACCATTCCCTTCACGACCGGCCCCGGCACCATCTCCGTCGCCATCGCGCTGGGCGCCACCCGCCCGGCCGACCCGGCGGCGCTGGGCGCCTTCTTCCTCGGCGTGTCGGCGGCGGCGGCGGCGATCGCCGTGCTGGTGTGGCTGTCCTACCGCTCCGCCGACCGCCTGGTCGCGCTGCTTGGGCAGACGCGGGCGCGGGTGCTGACGCGGCTGTTCGCTTTCCTGCTGTTCTGCGTCGGCGTGCAGATCCTGCTCAACGGCGTCCTCGACGCCCTCGGCCCGCTGTTCGCGCAACGCGGAGCCTGAGGGGGGCGCGGCGCGGCGTCAGTACAGCCGCCCGCCGTTCGGCACCGGCTGATCGGGGCGGATCAGCACCACCTCGCCGTCGGCGTCCGGCACGCCCAGCACGAGGCATTCGCTGATGAACTTGCCGATCTGCTTGGGCGGGAAATTGACGACGGCCAGCACCTGACGGCCGACCAGCGATTCGGGCGTATAGTGGCGGGTGACCTGGGCGGAGCTGCGCCGGGTGCCGGTCTCCGGCCCGAAGTCGACGGTCAGCTTGATGGCCGGCTTGCGCGCCTCCGGGTACGGCTCCGCCGCCACGACGGTGCCGACGCGCACCTCCACCTTGAGGAAATCGTCAAAGCCGATGGTCATCCCTACCCCTCCTGCCCCGTTCGGGGGCAAGGCTAGCAGCACCGCCGGGAAACGCGAAGGGCCGCCCCGGTGGGGCGGCCCTTTTCCATAGGCGTGCGGCCTGCCGCTCAGGAACCCGGACGGGCCGGACCCCCGGGGGGACGGATCACTTGCGGACCGCACCCGTCTTGGCGATGGCGGTCTTCACCTCGTCCAGGCTCTCCGACACGCGCTTGGACAGCACGTCGGCGGCCTCGGTGTTGGACTTGGCGACCATCTCGGCCAGTTCCTTGACGTTGGCGAGCGCCTTCTCGAAGGCGACCTTCACCAGCTCGGCCTGCTTGGCGGCCTTGTCCTCCGGCGAACCGGCGGCCATCACGTCGCTCACCATGCTGCCGGCCTCTTCCATCGACTGGCGCAGGATCTCGGCCTGACGGCGGATGACCGCCTGCAGCCCCTCGATCGCCAGCTGGTTGGCGGCGGTGACCGCCTCGATGTTCTTGCGCTGCGTCGCCAGAATCGCATCGACGTCGAGGCCGGGCACCTTGAAGTCGCCCAGGGCCTTGGTCACGTCGAAATCGAGGAACGGGTTACCGGTCGGCTGCTTCGCCATGTTCTTCATTCCCCTCGTGCGGTCCGACAAGCCGCGGTGCAGCAGAGCGGACTCGGTTGCATTGACCGCGCAACCATAAACAACGCTTTGCTGCGACGCAACATGCAAGACGCCGCAGGCTGACCGATTCAACCGGCCGGCGCGTCCACAGGTTCCGCCTGCGTGGCGCGGCGCGAATCGCGCCGGCGCAAGGCCGCCAGCCAGGATTCGCCGCGGCGCAGTTCCGCGTCCAGCGCCGCCATGGTGCGGGCGAGGTCGGCGGTGTCGTCGGCCAGGAACACCCGCATCACCCGTGCGTGCACGGCCACCAGCCCGGCCACCAGCGCCGCCCCGCCCGGCGCGTCGGGGTCGATCCGCGCGGCGCGCAGCATCCACGCCATGGAGCGCGCGATGTGCGGCGCGAAGGCCAGCGCCGTCAGCGGCTCGCGCCGCAGGTCGCGCGTCACCGCGGCGAGGCCGTCGCGGTAGGGGAGCAGCGCGTCGAAACGCCGCATCATCACGTCGAACAGCCGGTCGCGCGGCGTCTCGTCCTCCTCCGTCGCGTCGGGGGCGGCGGGTTCGTCGGCCAGCACGGCGGCGTCGGCGATGCGCGACAGCCCGGCCAGCAGGTGCGCGCGGGTGGGGAAGCGGCGGTACAGCTCGGCCAGCGGCACGCCGGCGGCGCGCGCCACCTCGGCCAGCCCGGTGCGCCGCCAGCCGCATTCGGCCGCCAGGGTCATGGCGGCGGCGACGATGCGTTGGTTGGTCTCTTCGGTGGGATCCACGCGCGGCACTCCCGGATGGCTGGGGATTCACAGCAATCTGGGGAGGGGAGGGCGGCCGCGCCAGAGGGGGCCGGGTTTCCGGTGTCAGCCGGCCTTCCTCACCGCCGCCACCTGCCCCCCGGTCATGCTGACCAACTGGTCGGGGGTGAGGCGGAACACGGCGTTGGGAGTGCCGGCGGCGGCCCAGATGGTGTCGAGCGCCAGCAGGTCCGCGTCGATCAGCACCAGCGGCGGCTCGGCGTGGCCGACCGGCGGCACGCCGCCGATGGCGTAGCCGGTCTTCTCGCGCACGAAGTCGGCATCGGCGCGTTCGATCTTCTCGCCGACCAGGGCGCCCACCGCCTTCTCGTCGACGCGGTTGACGCCGCTGGCGACCACCAGCACCGGCCGGCCGCTCTGCCGCGTGCGGAAGATCAGCGACTTGGCGATCTGCGCCACCGTGCAGCCGATGGCGTTCGCCGCGTCCTCCGATGTGCGGGTGCTGGCCTCGCGCTCGACCACCGCGTGGCCGAGGCCGATGGCGTCCAGCACATCCTGCACGCGCCGGGCGGACGGGGTCAGTTCGGTCATGGGGCGATCCTCGGACAGGCGGAGCTCATGTTCGTCGGCGCTCAGCCTAACCCAGGGCGCGGCGATCCTCACGCCCCTTTGTGCTCCACCGCCTCCGGCTTGGCGTCGGCCTCGGCGTCCTTCAGGCCGGACTTGAAGCTCCTGATGCCCTTGGCGAGGTCGCCCATGACGTTCGGCAGCTTGCCGGCGCCGAACAGCAGCAGGACCAGGGCGAGGACGACGAGCCAGTGCATGAGGCTGAAACTGCCCATGATGAACACTCCGATCAGGAAGCCAGGGAACCGAGGGTGAAAACGCCGCCATCATGCCGCGTCAGCCGGGCGGCGAGGTCGGAACGGCCGCGCAGCAGGCCGGCGGCGCGGTCTTCGGGAAGCACGGACAGCGCGGTGGACAGCGCGTCCGCCGTGGTGGCGTCGGATGCCAGCACGGTGACCGCCGCCCAGCGCGCGGCGGAGCGGCCGCTGGCCGGGTCGAACAGATGGGTGAAGCGCCCGGCCGCGTCGAACCGCGTGCCGTAGCCGCCGGAGGTCGCCACCGCCCGGTTCTCCACGGCCAGGGTGGCGCCGGGTCCGCCGCGCAGCGGGTCTTCCAGACCGACCGTCCACGGGCGGCCGTCCGGGTGCCCGTCCAGCGCGTGGATCTCGCCCAGGTCGACCAGCACGCGAGTCATGCCTTCGGCGCGCAGGCGTTCGGCGACGCGGTCGGTGACATAGCCCTGTGCGATGCCGTTCAGCGTCACCGCCATGCCGCGCCGGGCGAAGGAAATCCGCTCCGCCGACACGCGCAGGGCGCGGTGATCGACCAGCCGCCGCGCCGCCTCCACCGCTGCGGCGGGCGGGCCGGCCGGGTCGGCGCCGGGGCGGGCGAAGTGACCGGCGTAGAGCTGCCAGAGCGGCTGCACGGTAACGTCGAACGCCCCGGCGCTGCGCCGTCCCCAGGCCACCGCCTCCTCCAGCAGGCGCACGAGGTCGCCCGGCGGGTCGTGCAACTCGCCGTCGCGGTTCAGGCGCGCCAGCGCCGAATCGGCGCGGTACAGGCTGAACACCTTCTCCAGCCGCGCCACCTCCTCCAGGCACAGACGGATCAGGCGGTCGGCCTGCGCCGGGTCCGGGTGGTGCAGTTGGATCGCCGCGTCGGCGCCCAGCGCCGCACCGCGCCACACGTGCGGTCCCGCAATGGCGGCGCGCACGGGGCTGGACAGGAGAGCGCCGGGCAGCAGGGCGACGCCGGCCGCGGCGGCGCTGATCGTCAGGAAGCGGCGGCGGGAGAGAACGGTGCTCATCGGTGCACCTTGTGGGCGACGTGCTGGTCGGCGGGGTGCTCCTCCTCGATCGCCTGCGGCGGCTGGAGAATCTCGTCCTCCTTCACCTCGGCGAAGCGCTTGACGGTGCCGCCGTGCCGGGCGGCGAAGGCGCGGGCGGCGGTTTCCTCGGCGAATGGCATCGGCTCCGCCTCGCCCATGCCGCCCTTCATGGCGCTGCCCAGCACGTACCACGCCTTGCGCGCGTCCACCCAGGCGTTCAGGTCCGGGTTGGCGGGATCGGCGGCGCGGCCGAGGTCGGTGACGTAGACGGCGCGGTAGTCCTTCGGCTCCTCCGGCAGCATGGTGAAGGCGAAGGTGTCGCGCACCGACGACATCCACACCGGCTTGTCGCGGCCTTTCAGGATCACCTGCCCCTTGGGACCCTCATGGTCGGACAGGTTCATGCCGCAATAGTGGCCCACGGCGTCGGCGGCGATGGCCTGCGGCGGCGGGGCGACGGCGGCGACCTCCTCCTTGCAGGCCGACAGCGGCAGCAGGAGGGCGGCGGCCAGCAGCGTGGCTTTCAGCGTGGTGCGCATCAGATCTGCTTCCTCGAAAAGAGTGCGGCGGCCAGCGCCAGCGGCGCCACGACCCAGGCGGCGAGCACGCCCAGCAGCACGGGGGCCGAGAACTGCGCCTGCGCGGCCAGCCCGGCGGTGCCGGCGAACAGGCTGACGTTCTTGAAGCCGGTCAGGTTGAACAGGCGGTAGGTGTCGGCCGGGTTGGCCAGCAGCAGCCAGTTCACCACGTCGGCGTTCACGTTCTTGCCGCCGTCGGCCACCAGCAGGCCCAGCAACCCCATGTCGTACAGCAGGACGAAGGCCAGCCACACCGCCACCGCGATGCCGGCCGCCGTGCCACGGTCGCGCACGATGGTGGAGGCGAGATAGCCCAGCGCCGTGAACGCCGCGCCCAGCAGCACGCTGGACCCGATCATCGCGGCGAACGCCTTCCAGCTCTCCGCCCCGATCTCGGCATCCCCCATGGACAGCGCCACGCCGGCCGCGCCGTAACCCAGCACGGTGGCGAAGGCGATGATCGCCGCGTGCCCCAGGAACTTGCCCAGCAGCACCTGCCAGCGCGCCACCGGATAGGACAGCAGCAGCGTCATGGTGCCCCGGTCGATCTCCCCCACCACCGCGTCGAACGACAGCAGCAGGGCGATCAACGGCAGCAGGAAGATGGTCAGGCTGGAGAGGCTGACGATGGTGATCTCCACCGGCCCGACGCCGACCGACCCCGTGGGTGCCGCGCCCAGGAAGCTCAGCGTCAGGGCCAGCGCGGCCATCAGCAGCGTCGTGGCGACGACCCAGCGGTTGCGCAGGCCGTCCCGCACCTCCTTGGAGGCGATGATGAGCAGCGTGTTCATTCCGCGGCCTCCCGGCGCAGGAAGTGGGCGTACATCTCGTCCAGGCTCGGCTGGACGATCTCGATGTCGGTGACGGGCAGGTCCTGTTTCATGTCCAGGGCGCACGCCACGCGGCGCACCAGCCCCACCTTGTCGTCGTTGGCGCAGGCCAGTTCCACCACGCCGCCGGCCAGCCGGGTCAGCGCGGCCCCCTCGCCGACGCGCCGCGCCAGCTCGTCGATGTCGCCGGCCGGCAGGGTCAGACGGATGCGCGTCGGCAGTTGCGCCAGGCTGCGCAGCGTCGCCAGCGTCCCCTCCGCCACCTTGCGGCCGCGGTTCATGACGACGACGCGGTCGGCCTGCCCCTCCAGCTCGGTCAACGCATGGCTGCACAGCAGCACGGTGGTGCCGGCGTCGCGAAGGTTGCCGATGATCTCGTAGAAGCTCTGGCGCAGCGCCGGGTCCAGGCCGGTCGTCGGCTCGTCCAGGAACAGCACCTTCGGGCCGCCCAGCAGCGCCTGCGCCAGCGCCAACCGCTGGCGCATGCCCTTGGAATAGGTGCCGACGCGCCGCTTGATCGCCGCCGGCTCCAGCCCGACCCGCTCGAACAGCGCGTCGTTGCCGCGTGTCGCGACACCCTTGAGGCGGGCGTAGAAATCCAGCGTCTCGCGGCCCGTCATGTTGGGGTGGAAGGCGACGTTCTCCGGCAGGAAGCCGACCTGCCGGCGGATGTGCGAGGCGGCGGCGCTGGCCGGGTCGCCGCCCAGCAGGCGCACGGTGCCCTCGCTCGGCGTCGTCAGGCCCAGCATCAGCTTGATCAGCGAGCTTTTGCCGGCCCCATTGTGGCCGACCATCGCCACGCATTCGCCGGGCGCCAGGTCCAGGTCCACGTCGCGCACGGCGACCTGTTCGCCATAGCGCTTGGTGACGGCCGACACTTGGATCGTCGGTTCGCTCATCGGGTGCTCCTCTCGGCCGTCTCGACGGCCTTGGGAAATGCCGGCGGGTTCATCAGGGGGGCACTGTCGGTGACGCCGCCGGGATGCAGCGCCGGGAACTGCTTCTGCGCCCAGCGGATCACCTGGATGCCGGGACTGTTCATCAGCAGCTTGGCCGATGGGTAGGCCCACATGACGCGGTCCACCACGTCGTTCGGCCGGTACGCCTCGTCGGCGATGCCGTCGCCGTTCAGGTCGAAGGCGGCGTTGTCGGACCAGTAGTTGCCGCGCCCCTTCTCCGACCAGTCCAGGAAGCGGGTG
>DASPIO010000025.1:0-3660 GCA_035629155.1 Azospirillum sp.
TGGATCCGCACGGCGCGCTCGGTTCTGCTGACCGGGCCGACCGGCGTGGGCAAGACCTTCATCGCCTGCGCGCTTGGCCATCAGGCGGCGCGGGACGGCTTCCCGGTTCTCTACCGGCGCCTCCCCCGCCTCCTGGACGACCTGGCGATTGCCCGGGTGGAAGGGCGGCACCGGCGTGCGTTTGCCAAGCTGGCGCGCACGCGGCTGCTGATCCTGGACGACTGGGCGATGATCCGGCTGACCGCCGAGCAGCGCCGCGACCTGATGGAGGTGATCGACGACCGGCACGACCGGGCGGCCACCATCCTGGCCTCGCAAATCCCCGTGTCCAGCTGGTTCGACCAGATCGGCGACCCGACAGTTTCATGATGCCATCCTCTTTGACGGGCTGGTACGTCGAGCCAACGCCCGGAGTTCCGGAATGTGCTCGTCGTCGAGCATGACCTGCCATGGCAGCCCCTTGGTGAGCTGGCGCCCCGACAACCGGCCGCGCTTCAGCCACTTGAAGATGGTCTGGGCGGTGACGCCGAGGACCTCGGCCGCGCCCTGAATCGAGTAGCTGCCGTCCGGCCAGCGGGCCGGGTTTTCTCCAACTCCGTTGATCTTCACGGTTGCGATCCCCCAGCGCTTGCGCAGGAGGTGGACAAGCCTGTGATCGAAGGCCGTTCCGCGGCTTGGCAGGAAACCTTCGGCATTCAGGACGCGGGCGATTTCGCCGTCCATCTTACCCGCCGCGTTCAGGGCACGGACGCGGCGCTCCAGATCCTCAATCCCGGCATAGTCGCCGTACGATTGCACGGTACGCCGCACCTCATGCTCGCTGACGGCTCCGGTCTGCCAGACGAGGCGGATCAGCACACGACCGGGGATCCGTTTCCGATCCAGAATCGCTTCCTGAATGACCAGCCGGATAATCCTCTTGCGGTCCGCGGCGGTGGTGGTCGGTGCGTTCCAGACGCCAGCGACATTCTCCCCCACCGCCAGGATCTCGGCACGTTCGGCGTCACTCAAGGTCAGCGGCTGTTCGCGGTGCCAGCGATCATAATCCTGTTCCACCTGCTCCACGGTGCGCAGCCGGTCCTCCCACGCCCGCTCCAGCGAGCGGGCAACCAGCCGGTTCTCCGGTTCGACGGCGTCGTATTGCCGCCGGGCCCGCTCCGCTTCGTAGCGCACGCGTTCGCGCTTGAGCGCCCACTGGCGCTCCAGCAGCCGAGCCTCCTGTTCGAGCTCACCCAGAGCCGCCACCGCCAGAGCCACTTGGTCGGGGACGAGGGCGGCCAAGACAAGGCGCTCGACCTCGGCGTCAACGGCCAGGGCGCGCACCTCCTGGCACAGCGGTTCGGCGCGTTGTCCCTTGTCGGTGCGGCAGCGATACACCGGGTAGTCGCCGTGCGGTCCGGAATACCCCAGGCCCATTCGCCGCCCGCAACGCCCGCAGACGGCGATGCCCTGCAGCAGGGCCAGCCCCTTGCGTGGCACGCCGCGTTGACCGGCATCGTAATGGTTGCCGTTGTCCGAGAGCCGTTTCTGGTTGGCCATGAATTCCTCCCACCCGATGTAGCCGGGGTGAGCACCCAGCAGACACACCGGCCAGTCCGCCGGAGACCGCGTCACCGTTCCGCTGCGCGGTGCGCCGGACCGCCGCCGGCGAGGATCCTGGACATGCCGGCCGTACACGTAGGCTCCCGCATAGGCCGGGTTCTTCAGGATGCTGAGCACGCGGCTGCTGTCGGCGGGCTGCCAGATCACCACATGCGGGGCGGGCCCGCGCAAAGGCCGAACCGGCAACGCCAGCTTGGCCTCGCGCAGCGAGCGCATGACGGCATGGGCGCTCCCCAGGTCTCGAAACAGCTGGAACACCAGATGCAAGCGGGCCTGGACTTCTTCATCGGGGTTCAGAACGATCCCGCCGCCGCGTTCTTCCACCAGCCCGGCCGGGAGCGGCTGGCGCAACTCCCCCCGTTCCGCCTTCTGGCGCTCGCCCTGGTGAAGGCGAACCTTGATCTGGTGCAGCTCCGCCTCGCTCATGATGCCGGACAGCCCCAGCAGCAGGCGGTCATGATAGACGCCCGGATCGAAGAGCCGTTCGCCATCGGCGATCAGCACACCGAACAGCGAGCACAGCTCCACCAGTTGGTGCCAGTCCCGGTTGTTGCGGGCCAGACGGGAGGCATCGAGACTGAGCACAAGGCCGGCGTGCCCCAGACCGACCTCGGCGATCAGGCGTTGGAAGCCGTGGCGGTCGTCGCAGGTTGCCCCGGAGCGGCCGAGGTCTTCATCGATGACGTGGACCCGCTCCTTGGGCCAGCCCAGTAGAAGAGCACGGTCAACGAGGCGGTATTGCAGTTCGGTGCTCTCCTGGTGCTGGCGGACCTGACCGGCCGACGACTGCCGGACGTAGATGTAGGCCAGCTTGGCGCGATGCGCCGTGGTGATCCGGTCCTCACCGGGGGAGGCCGTCGTCAACATGGCTCACCTCCAGGGTGACGGGAGGCGGTGGCGTCCGCATCCGGATCACCATGTGGGCAAATTCCTTGGCGATCCTCTCTCTGACGTCCGGCAGCAAGGCCGGCCACAGCGTCGGTACCGCCGCCGGAGCATGCCTCGACAGGACAACCTGAGGGGTGATCCAAGATGGAGCGAGCCTGTCCATCGGCGACGTCCTCCCCAGACGTCTTCAACAGCGCTCGCAGGCATTGCGCCAAGGGCAGCAGCGTCCGCACCGAAATGCGGGCGTCGTCCAGATCGGTTGTTGGCTGTTCCGCCGGTGCCCGCGCGAGGTTGGTTGCGGTCCGGCGAACGTGCCGGCGGCGCCCGTCAGGAAGAAGGACCGTCACCCAGTCCGGACCGCGGGAAGGGCCTCCGACGGCAACCTCGAGGCATTGCCCATAAAGCGAATGCCGCCGATCGGTGACCGTGACCTCATGGACCAGTCGATCTGAAACTGGGGCAGCCTGCGATGGTTGGGGATGCCACCTACGCCGACGCCCTGCTGGACCGCGTCGTTCACACCGCCTACCGCATCGAGCTGCGCGGCGAGTCGATGCGCAAGCGCCTCACGGCGAACACCAAGGAGGACACCCCGACCAGCACCCCAGCGACGTGATCGGCGCCTTGCCTTCGGGCGAGGATGATGTCCAAGGGGCACAGGCCCCTCAAGTGTGGCGCTGACGCGCCACCGCCTTCGGCGGCTTCGCACTTGACCGGCCTGCGCCCCTTGGACCGATGCTCCGCCATCGAAGACAAGGGCGAAGAATGCCGACGCGCGTAATCAGGGCAGATATTTGGATCTGCGGAGATCAATTGACGGATTATCTGGGAACGCCGCCATGGTCACTGACAGTTGACCCAAGAGCCAAAGAGAACGTAAAGTGCAGATGACGAAGGCGGCGTGAGGTGCCACCCCGCGGGCGACAGCGCGCATTGGGTGTTCATGCTGCCGTACGGCCTGTTCGATTTCCGCCGTACGCGCTGTTCAGTTTCGACCGGACAGCCTGTTCATTTTCACCGGACTGTGCACCCGTGAGATGCTATGGGGCTGGCGGCGCGAAGACGGCACCATCGACGCTCGACATCCCCGGAGAGATGGAGAGCCCGATGCACAAACCTGACGATCTGAGCAAGTCGCTCGTCGCCTTCGAGCAGGACGCCACCCTCGTC
>DASPIO010000026.1:0-16391 GCA_035629155.1 Azospirillum sp.
CGTCGATCGGATTGGGTTTCCCCGTTTTAGGACGTCCTGTCGCGCCCCGACGACCCCTCGCTGCTGCCTGCATGGCCTTTTCCCTGAATACGTGTGTAGGTCCCTTTGTAGAGCATATCCGCGTATGCAGTCAAGCCCGCCCCTTGTGCCCCAGCTATGCGCGTGGGTTGTGGAAGAGAGTGGGGTGCGCTAGCGCCGTTGTCGAGCGAGGCCCGCCAAAGCCGTACAGATCATGAGAAGTACCACCAGGACCCAGTCCCCGGCACGTCCGTAAATGGTGGGATCCGGCAGGGCCACGGGCAGCGGCGCGTCCAGCACGCCACGTGCGCCCAGGCCCAGTTCGGCGGTGACGCGGCCGTGCGCGTCGACAACGGCGGAGATTCCCGTCTGCGCGCTGCGCACCAGCGGCAGCCCCTCCTCCACCGCCCGCACGCGGGAGATGGCGAAGTGCTGGTGCGGCCCGGCGGTGCGGCCGTACCACGCGTCGTTTGTGAGGTTCAACATCCACTGCGGCCGGTTGTCGCGGTCCACGACCGCACCAGGGAAGATCACCTCGTAGCAGATCAGCGGGCTGACCGGCGGCAGGCCGGCCAGCGGCAGCGTGACCGGCCCCGGCCCGGCCGAGAACTCCGACCCGTAGCCGGCGATGGCGCCCACCGGCAGCCAGGAGCGCAGCGGCATGTACTCGCCGAAGGGGACGAGGTGGAACTTGTCGAAGGTCGCCGTCACGCGGCCCCGGGCATCGACGGCCAGCAGGCTGTTGTAGAAGCGCGGCTGCCCGTCCGGCCCCATCACCCGGCGCGGCGCCCCGGTCAGCGTCAGCCCGCCCTCCGGCGTCGTCTCGCCCAGCGCCTGCCGTCCGCCGACGTCGTGCTCGATGAAGAAGGGGACCGCCGTCTCCGGCCAGATGACATGGGTTACAGACTCGGCTGCCGGTTGCGCCGCCAGTTCCAACTGGCTGCCGAAGACCTGCCGGCGGGCCTCCGGGTCCCATTTGTAGCGCTGCTCGATGCCGGCCTGGACGAGGCGCAGGCGCACGCCCGGCACCGTGTCGGCCGGCGCGTCGGCCAGCCGCGCCGCTCCCCAGGCGCCGATGCCGGCGAACAGCGCCAGCCCGGCCAGCAAAGCCAGCGCGGCACGCCGCGGCGGCTCCGCCGGGTCGGCGAAGGCGGCCGGCAGGGCGGCCACCAGCACGGTCAGCAGGCTCAGCCCGTAGACGCCGGTGATGGAGACGACCTGCAGCACCGGCAGCGCGCCGACCCAGGCGTAGCCGATCAGGTTCCACGGAAAGCCGGTGAAGGCATGCCCGCGCAGCCATTCCACCGCCGTCCACACCACGGCGAACAGCAGCGCGCGCGCCAGCCCGCGCGCCGGCAGCGCCCAGATGACCAGCGCCGCCAGACCGGTGAACAGCGCCAGCCCCATCGGCAGGCCGGTGGTGGACAGCGGCAGCGCCCACCAGAACTGGCCGATGTCGGTGAACAGCGCCCAGGTCACCCAGTACAGGCCCAGCAGGTGGTGTCCGAAGCCGAAGAACCACCCCACGGCGAAGGCGGTGCGCGGCCGTTCCACCCCGTCCAGCAGCCACAGGAGCGCCGGGAAGGCGGCGAACAGCACCGGCACCGCGTGGGCCGGCGGCAGCGCGAAGGTGGCGAGCCCGCCGAAGGCGAACGCCACGGCCAGCCGGCGCCAGCCGGCGAGTGCGGCGAGGCGCCCGGCGATCCGCTTGAGAACGCCGTCGTCGGTCAGGGCATCGGTCGCGTGCACGGGAAAACGGCCTCTGGTTCGGGAAACAGGCCCTGTAGGTTGGGTCGAGCGCCAGCGAAAACCCAACATTCCTCGCGCGGCGAACACGTTGGGTTTTCGCCTGCGGCTCAACCCAACCTACGATGGCGCTCACTAAATAGGCAGCGCCGCCGGGCCTGTCGCGTGAAATCTGGCCTACCAGTCGCTGACGAAGCGCTCCGGCGGCAGGCGGAGCATCACGGTGGTGCCCACGCCCTCGGTCGAGCGGATCTCCAGCCGGCCGCCGTGCTGCTCGACCAGCGACTTGGCGATGGCCAGGCCGAGCCCGATCCCCTCGAACCGGCGCGACAGCGCGGCGTCGCCCTGGACGAAGGGGGTGAACACCGTCTCCAGCCGGTCCCCGGGGATGCCGATGCCGCTGTCGAACACCTCGGCCACCAGCGCCCCCGCGCTGTCGATGCGCGCCGAGACGCCGACGCGCCCACCCTCCGGCGTGAACTTGATGGCGTTGGACAGCAGGTGGAGCAGCACCTGCTTGAGCGCGTGCGGGTCGGCCATGAGGGGCGGCAGCTCCTCCCCCATGTCGGCCTCGACGCGCAGCTTGGCGCGCTCGGCGCGCTTGGCGACCAGGCGCAGGCAGGACACGACGATGTCGCGGAAATCCACCATGGTGACGTCCAGGTCGACGCGCCCGGCCTCGATCGTCGCCATCTCCAGCAGGTCGTTGATGTTGGCCAGCAGCAGCTCGCCCGAGCGTTTGATCTCGGCGACGTAGTTCAGGTACATGGGGTTCTCCAGCGACCCCAGCATCTGCTGGTGGATCACCTCAGCGAAGCCCAGGATGCCGTTGAGCGGCGTGCGCAGCTCGTGGCTCATGTTCGACAGGAAGGCGGTCTTGGCGCGGTTCGCCAGCTCCGCCGCGTCCCTGGCCTGAACCAGCGCGTGTTCGGCCTGCTTCATCGGCGTGATGTCGCCGATGATGGCGACGAAGGCGTGGAAGCCGGGCAGGTCGATCTCGGCCAGCGACAGCCAGGCGGCGAAGGTGCTGCCGTCCTTGCGCTGCGCCGTCACCTCGCGGCCGCGGCCGATGACCGTCTTCTCGCCGGTGGCGAAGTAGCGGCGCATGTAGTCGGCGTGGCGCTTCGCCTCGTCCGGCGGCATCAGCATGTGGATGTGGCGGCCGGCCAGCTCGGCCTGGGTGAAGCCGAAGACGCGCTCGGCGGCCGGGTTGGCGGCGATGATCATGCCGCGCGTGTCGGCGGTGAGGATCGCCTCCACCGCCGACTCGACGATGGCGCGGAAGCGCGCCTCGGAGCGCTGGAGTTCCGCCTCGCGCTGCTTCAGCGCGGTCAGGTCGCTGACCAGGGCGAACCAGCCGCCGGGGCGCCCCTCCTCCTCGTCGAGCGCGCCGAGGTGGGCGCGGGTGTCGACGGCCTGGCCGCCCGGACCGAGGAGCGTCAGGTCGAAGGTGTGCTGCCGGTCGTCCGGCTGCGCCAGCGCGGCGCACACCGCGTCCTCCTCCCCCGGCGCCAGGAAATCGGCGAGCGGGCGGCCGATCAGGTCGGCGGGCTGGCAGCCGAGCATGCGCGCCAGCGCGCCGTTCACCTCGACCGTCACGAAATCGGCGTCGAGCTGCCAGAAGCCCTCGTTGGTGGCGGCGATGATGCCGCGGTAACGCCGCTCGCTGCGGCGCAGCTCGTCCGCGGCGGCGCGGCGGCGGCCGGTTTCCCGCGCACCGACGTCCTCGACCATGGCGACCAGCGCGCTGACCCGGCCGTCGGCGTCGCGCAGCAGCGACGGCCGCACGGACGCCCGCACCACGCCGCCCTCCTTGCACAGGTAGCGCTTCTCGAACGGCTGCGGCGCGGTATCGCCGCGCGCGGCGCGGGCGAAGGCCGGCGCCTCGCGTGCCCAGTCGTCCGGGTGGGTGAGGCGGGCGACCGGCAGGCCGGCCAGCTCGTCGGGCGTGTAGCCCAGCATGGCGGCGAAGGCCGGGTTGGCGGCCACCAGAACGCCGGTTGGATCAACCACGGCGATGCCCGTCGCCGACGCCTCGAAGACGCCGCGCAACAGCGCCGCGTCCGGCCCGACGGAGAACGCCGGGGCGGCGGCGCGCCTGTGGCTGCCGTTCAGCGACATCGACTGAGTTCCGTTGCGACGCGTGCCATCTCAGGACCCGGATACCGCCTAAACCCTCTTGGATAGTTGGATACCACAAAAGTATGGGTACGGGGCAGGATAACCGGCGGGCCGAGAAATGTATGCTATCCTTTGTGTGGAGCCCGCCATCCTTCCCGCATTCGCGTCTTCAACGCCGGCGCGCGCCGCGCCGGCGGCGCGGGGCGGCAAGACCCGGCGGCACCGTGTCGAGCACGGCGAGCAGCCCGTCCAGCGCGCCGTCGTCCAGGTCGTGGATGCAGGCGGCCAGCCGGTTGGCGACTTCCGTCGCCTTGGGGCTGAGGCCCGCCGTGTCGACCGTGATGCGCGGGTGCGACAGGGAGGCCAGGCGTTCCAGCTCCTCCGCCTCGTCCCAGATGATGCCGAAATAGCCGCAGATCTGCCGCACGAGCTGCGCCGACGGCTGCCCGCGCTTGCCGTGCTCGAGCGCCGAGAGGTAGGCGGAGGAGATGTGCAGGTCCGTGGCCATCTGCTTGAGCGTCACCCCGCGCGTCTCGCGCAGCGCCCGGACCTTCTCGCCGAAGGGGGTCATGTCAGCGGTCCTTGCGGTCCCGCCGCCGCTTGATCAGGACGTACAGCGCGCCGTCGCCGCCGTCCTTGGGCTGGGCGGGCTGGACGGCCAGCACCATCGGGCGCAGCGGCGCCTCGCCCAGCCAGGACGGAACGGCGCGGCGCAGCACGCCGCCGCCGGCCCCGCTGAAGGTGCCCTTGCCGGTGATCACCAGCACGCAGCGCCGCCCCTCGTGCCACGCGCGGTGGACGAAGGACGCCAGCGCCGTGTGCGCCTGCGCCTGGGTCATGCCGTGCAGGTCGATGCGCCCGTCGATCTCCATCTTGCCGCGGCGCAGCCGGTCGGCGTTGCGCCCGTCGATGGCGCTGGTGTCGCCGGGCAGCAGCGGCGGCGGGGCGACGTGCACGTAGGTGCGCTTGGACGGCTTCGGCGGCGGGAGCGGGGGAGCGGGCGGCGGCTTCGGCTCGGCGGGCGCTTCGGCCAGCGGCGGGGCCGAGGTCATCGCCTCCGCCAGGGTGCGGCCGGGCATGGGCACGGCGTCGCGCATGGCGATGCGCCATAACGCCTGCTCGTCCGCCGTGACGGTGCGCTTGCGGCGGGTCATGGCGCTCGGGAAAGCGCAAAAGCCCCTCTCCCCTGGCGGGGCGACGCCGAAGGGCGTCGCCCCGCCAGGGGAGAGGGGCTTTTCTTAGCGGTTGGCATGCCCCAACGCATCGGCTTCACTCCCCGACCAGCAGGATGTGCAGGCGGCGGGGGCCGTGGGCGCCGAGCTGGATGGTCTGCTCGATGTCGCCGGTGCGCGACGGGCCGGTGATCAGGTTCACCGTGCGCGGCACGCCGCCCTCGAACGACGCGTGCGCCGCGCGCAGCCGGTCCCAGGCGTCTTCATACCCTCCCACCACCTGATCCCGCTTCAGCACGATGATGTGCGTGTCGGGCAGGAAGTTCAGCGTGGTCGGACGTTCCCCTCCCGAAACGAGCATCAGCGTGCCAGTCTCCGCCACCGCCGCGAAAGCGCCGGTCAGCGACACGGCGTCGGCGTCGCGGGCGCGGCCGGTGGTGACGGTCAGCGTCGGTCGTTCCGCCCACGGAATGGTGGAAAGCTCCGGGTCGGGGGCGACGCGCAGCTCGGCCGGCAGATTGAGGCCGGTCAGGTACTCCGCCACCGCCTGCGGAATGGCGGCGAGGTCGGGGACGCGCTCGACCGTGCAGGACACCTCCAGCGCCATGCGCACGAAGAGCGCCACCTGCTCGTCATGGTCCAGTTGGGCGCGGGCGGGGACGAGGTTGCGGGGATGCGCGCGCACGCGCGCCGCCGCCGCGTCGCGCTGGGCAGCGGCGGGGGTGCCGCGCTTCAGCGCGGTGCGGATGCCGGACAGGATCTGGTTGCGGGCCCCACCATTCGACTGATCGCTCATCCTCGGCGCCCTCCCCGCCGTTCGGCCCACAGATCCTGGAAGGTGCGGCCCTCCGGCGCGGGCATGTCGCGGAAGCGGGTCCAGCCCTGGGCCAGCGGCAGGCTGGCGAAGCGGCCCTTGGACGCCCCGAGGCGGCCGAGTGCCCGGATCGCCATCTTCGCCGCCGCGTGGTAGAGCGCCGGGCGCCGGGCGAACCACGCCCACACGCCCAGGCCCCGGCGCATGGCGGGCGGCTGCAGCTTCCGCTCGAACTCCTTCTCGCGCCAGTGGCGCATCATCTTGGGCAGCGGGATGCGCATCGGGCACACCGCCTCGCACCGGCCGCAGAAGGTGGAGGCGTTGGGCAGGTGCCCGGCCTCCTCGATGCCGATCAGCGCCGGGTCGAGAACCGAGCCGATCGGCCCCGGATAGACCCAGCCGTAGGCGTGCCCGCCGACCGCCCCGTAGACCGGGCAGTGGTTCATGCACGCCCCGCAGCGGATGCAGCGCAGCACCTCCTGGAACTCGGTGCCCAGCAGCGCCGAGCGGCCGTTGTCGAGCAGGACGACGTGGAACTCCTCCGGCCCGTCGACGTCGCCCGGCCGGCGCGGCCCGGTCGAGAAGGTGGTGTAGGAGGAGAACTCCTGCCCCGTGGCCGAGCGCGCCAGCAGGCGCAGCACGGTGGCGGCGTCCTCCAGGTTCGGCACGATCTTCTCGATGGACGCGAGGACCACGTGCACCTTGGGCAGCGTCTGCGTCAGGTCGCCGTTGCCCTCGTTGGTGACGATGACGGTGGAGCCGGTTTCGGCGATCAGCAGGTTCGCACCCGTGATGCCGACGTCCGCCTCCTGGAAGCGGCGGCGCAGCATCAGGCGCGCCTCGGTGATCAGCTCGCGCGGCTCGCCCAGCGGGCGGTCCTTCGGCAACTCGGTGTGGGCGGCGCGGAAGGCGTCCGCCACCTCCTCCTTCGAGACGTGGAAGGCGGGGGCGATGATGTGGCTGGGCGGCTCCTTGCGGAGCTGGATGATGTACTCGCCCAGGTCCGTCTCGATGGGGATGAAGCCGGCCGCCTCCAGGTGGTCGTTGATCGCGATCTCCTCGGCGATCATCGACTTGCCCTTGGTGACGGTCTTGGCACCCGCCTTGCGGCAGATCTCCGCGATGGTGTCGCGCGCCTCGGCCGCCGTGCGGCACCAGTGCACGCGCCCGCCCTGCTCCGTCACCTTCGCCTCGAACATCTCCAGGTAGACGTCGAGGGTCTCCAGCACGTGGTTCTTGATGGCCTTGCCCTGGTCGCGCAGCTCCTCGAACTCCGGCAGGCGCTCGACGGCGCGCCGGCGCTTGTCCTGAAAGCCGGTGCCGGACTTGCGCAGCATGTACTGCAGGCGCTCGTTCTCCAGCGCGCGGCGGCTGTTCTCGGGGAAGGAATGGGCGGTGGAGTGCATGCGCGTTCCCCCTTACCGGCCGGTGTCGCCGATGGCCGGCGTGTCGGCGGCGAGGCCGGACAGCACCTCCGCCACGTGGCGGACCTTCACCGGGCTGCCCTGGCGCGCCAGCTTGCCGGCGATGTTCAGCAGGCAGCCCAGGTCGCCGGCCAGCACCGTGCCGGCGCCGGTGGCGGCGATGTCGGCCGCCTTGTCCTCAACCATGCGGTTGGAGATTTCCGGGTACTTGACGCAGAAGGTGCCGCCGAAGCCGCAGCACACCTCCGCCCCCGGCAGCTCGCGCAGTTCCAGCCCGTCCACGGAGGCGAGCAGCGCGCGCGGCTGCGCCTTGACGCCCAGCTCGCGCAGGCCCGAGCAGCTGTCGTGGTAGGTGACGGCGCCGGGGTAGCGGGCGGCCACGTCCGTCACCCCCAGCACGTCGACCAGGAAGGACACCAGCTCGTGCGTGCGGGCGGCGAGGTGTTGGGCGCGGTGCGCCCAGGCGGGATCGTCGGCCAGCAACTCGGGGTAATGGACGCGGATCATGCCGGCGCAGGAGCCCGAGGGCACCACGACGTGGTCGAAGCCTTCGAACGCGGCGATGGTCTGGCGGGCGAGCGCGGCGGCGTCCGCGCGGTCGCCGGAATTGAAGGCGGGCTGGCCGCAGCAGGTCTGCCCGGACGGCACCGCGACGGTGCAGCCGGCGTCCTCCAGCAGCTTGACGGCGGAAAAGCCGACCGTGGGACGGAACAGGTCGACCAGACAGGTGACGAACAGCCCCACGCGGGGGCCGGTGCGGGTCTCGGCCATGGCGGCGTTCTTCTTTGTTCGGAAAACTCCCTGTGGGCAACCACAATAGGGTGCGGGACCGGTTCCCACAAGGCGGGGCGCGGCCGATCAGCCGCTGCGCCCCGGTACAAGCTGCGCCGCCAGGAACAGGGCGGCGGCAGCGACCACCACGCTGGGGCCGCCCGGCAGGTCCCAGTTCAGCGACGCCAGCATGCCGGCGACCACGGCCGCCATGCCGACGAGGGCGGCCAGGACGGCCATCTCCTCCGGCGTGCGGGCGAAGCGGCGGGCGGCGGCGGCCGGGATGATCAGCAGCGACGTGATCAGCAGGATCCCCACCACCTTCATCGCCACCGCGATCACCAGCGCGATCAGCAGCATGAAGGCGAGGCGCAGCGCCACCACCGGCATGCCCTCCACCTGCGCCAGATCCTCGCTGACCGTCACGGCGAGCAGGCGGCGCCACAACAGCGCCATGCCGGCCAGCGCCACCGCACCACCGGCGTAGATGCGCAGGATGTCGGCGGAAGTCACCGCCAGGATGTCGCCGAACAGGTAGCCGATCAGGTCGACGCGCAGCGTCTCCAGGAAGGCCACGGCGACGAGGCCCAAGGACAGCGACGAATGCGACAGGATGCCCAGCACCGTGTCGGACGCCAGCGCGCGGCGCTGGTGGAGCGCCGTCAGGATCAGCGCCAGCACCACGCACACGGCCACCACGCCCACCGTCGGGTCGATCCCCAGCAGGAAGCCGAGGGCGACGCCCAGCAGCGCCGAATGCGCCAGCGTGTCGCCGAAGTACGCCATGCGCCGCCACACCACGAAGGAACCGAGCGGGCCGGCCAGCGCCGCGATGCCGCAGCCGGCCACCAGGGCGCGGACCATGAAGTCATCCATGATGGTGCCCCTCCTCGTGGTGGTGATGGTGGTCGTGCCCGTCGCAGCAGTCGGCGCCGGGCACGACGCGGCCGTCGCCGGCGTGGGCGTGGTCGTGGTGGTGCAGGTAGACGGCCAGCTCGGCCGCGTGGCCGCCGAACAGGGCATGGTACTCGGGGTGGCGGCTGACGTCCTCCGGCGGGCCGGAGCAGCAGACGTGGCCGTTCAGGCAGACGACGCGGTCGGTGCGCGCCATCACCGTGTGCAGGTCGTGGCTGACCAGCAGCACGCCGCAGCCGTGCGCGCGGCGGAGCCGGTCGATGCGGTTGAACAGCTCCGCCTGGCCGTGCACGTCGACGCCCTGGTCGGGCTCGTCCAGCACCAGCAGCTCGGGATCGGCCAGCAGGGCGCGGGCCAGCAGCACGCGCTGCAGCTCGCCCCCCGACACGGACTGCACGGGCGAGCGGGCGAGGTGCGCCACCCCCGCCTCCTCCAGCGCGGCGTCGATGCGCGCGGCGCTCACCGGCCGCCACAGCGTCAGGAAGCGGCGCACGGTCAGCGGCAGCGTGCCGTCGATGGACAGCCGCTGCGGCATGTAGCCGATGCGCAAACCGTCCCGCCGCCGCACCGTGCCGGAGGTCGGCCGCACGAGGCCGAGCACGGCGCGCACCAGCGTCGTCTTGCCCGCACCGTTGGGGCCGATCAGCGTCACCACCTCCCCCGCGTGCACCGCGAGGTCGATGCGGTCGAGCACCGGACGGCCGCCAAGGGTGACGGTGAGGGCTTCGCTGCTGATCAGCGGTTCGGGCGGGCTTGACATGTTATGTTATAACGTCACACTTTGGGGAACGGCTTCCCGTATGCGCCGAAACGGTTCGCCTGTCCAGCCATAGACACCCCAACAAAGGTCATGGAACCCATGCGCAGCCCTCTCCTTGTCCTTGCCTTTTCCTGCGGCCTGCTCGCCGCCGCGCCCGCCTTCGCGGACGGCCCGAAGGTCGTCACCTCCATCAAGCCGGTGCACTCGCTGGTCGCCGCGGTGATGCAGGGGGTGGGGGAGCCGGCGCTGATCGTGCGCGGCGCCGCCTCGCCGCACGACTACGCGCTGAAGCCCTCCGACGCCAAGGCGCTGCAGAACGCCGACCTGGTGTTCTGGGTGGGCGAGGCGCTGGAGAGCTTCCTGGTCAAGCCGCTGAAATCCGTGCCGAAGACGGTCCAGGTGGTGGAGCTGATGGACTCGGCGGAGATCACGCTGCTGGAGGCGCGCGCGGGCGGGGCCTGGGAGGCGCACGACCACGGGCATGAGCACAAGCACGACCACGCGGGCGCGGATCACGGTAATCTCAACACGCACATCTGGCTCGACCCGGCCAACGCCAAGGTGATGGCCGGGACCGCCGCCGTGGCGCTGGCCGCGCGCGACCCGGCGCACGCCGCCGCCTACAAGGCCAACGCCGAGGCGCTCGGCAAACGCCTGGACACGCTCGACGCCGAGTTGAAGGCGGCACTGGCGCCGGTGGCGGCGCGGCCGTTCATCGTCTTCCACGACGCCTACCAGTATTTCGAGAAGCGTTATGGCCTGAACGCCGTCGGCGCCATCACCGTGAACCCGGAGCGCGGCCCCTCGGCCAAGCGGGTGGCGGCGATCCGCGACCGCATCAGGAAACTCGGCGCCGCCTGCGTCTTCGCCGAGCCGCAGTTCGAGCCGAAGCTGGTCGACACGCTGATCGAGGGCACGGGGGCGAGGAAGGGCACGCTGGACCCCGAGGGCGCCGCCATCCCCGACGGGCCGGAGCTGTACCCCACGCTGCTGCGCGACCTCGCGAATTCGCTGGTCGGTTGCCTGACGCCGCGGGCTTAACGGCCGGGGACGGCTGTGCTAGTGCTGTCCGCCTCGGACCAAGGGAGGGTGGCATGAAGATCGGCATCGTCGGGTGCGCGGGGCGGATGGGGCAGATGCTGGTGCGCGAGGTGGCGGCCACGCCGGGCTGCACCCTCGTCGGCGGCACCGCGCGCGTGGGCAGCCCGGCGGTGGGCAAGGACATCGGCGTGCTTGCTGGCATCGAGGCGCTGGGCGTCGCCGTGACCGACGACCCGGTTCCGCTGTTCGCCGAGGCCGACGCCGTCATCGACTTCACCCCGCCCGAGGCCGTCGAACGCCACGCCGCCCTGGCGGCGCAGGGGCAGACCGCGCTGGTCATCGGCACCACCGGCCTCAACCCGGCGCAGCAGGCGTCCATCGCCGCGGCGGCGACGCACACGCCCATCGTGCAGGCGCCCAACATGTCGGTCGGCGTCAACGTCCTGCTGGCCGTGGTCGAGCAGGTGGCGCGCACGCTGGGCGAGGACTACGATATCGAGGTGGTCGAGATGCACCACCGCCACAAGGTGGACGCGCCGTCGGGCACCGCGCTGGGCCTGGGCCGCGCCGCCGCCGCCGGGCGCGGCGTCAAGCTGGAGGACGTCTGGCAGAAGACGCGCGACGGTTACACCGGCCCGCGCCGCGCCGGCGACATCGGCTTCGCCACGCTGCGCGGCGGCGACGTGGTGGGCGACCACACGGTGGTCTTCGCCGCCGACGGCGAGCGGGTGGAGATCACCCACAAGGCCTCCTCGCGCCAGGTCTTCGCCAAGGGCGCCGTGCGCGCCGCCCTGTGGACGGCCGACAAGACGCCGGGGCTGTACACCATGCGCGACGTGCTGGGACTGTGACGGGCACACCCTCTCCCCCTGGGGAGAGGGGATTCTACACCGCCTCCCCCGCCAGCCGCGCCTGTTCCCAGGCCAGCAATGCCCGCTTGCGCGGCACGCCGTAGCGGTAGTTGTGGATGATGCCGGACTTCTGGATCACCCGGTGGCAGGGGATCAGAACGCACACCGGGTTGCGCCCCACCGCCGCCCCCACCGCGCGCATGGCCGTCGGCTGGCCGATGGCGCGGGCGACGTCCTCGTAGCTGACCACGGCGCCGGACGGGATGCGCAGCAGCGCCTCCCACACCTTGACCTGGAAGTTCGTGCCCTTGAGCAGCAGGCGCAGCGGCTCGCCGTCCGCTTCGCGCCAGCCAAAGGCGCGGGCGGCGACGTCGCGGGTGGAGTCGGCGTCCTCGACCAGCCGGGCGGCCGGCCACGCGGCCTCGAACTCGGTCATCGCCTCGGTGGCGTCGGCCGAGTCGGCGAAGCTCAGCCAGCACACGCCGCGCTCCGTGCTGCCGACCAGGGCGCGGCCGAACGGGCTGTCGTGCAGGCCCCAGCGGATGGTCAGGCCGGCCCCTTCCGCCTTGTACTCGCCGGGGGTCATCGCCTCGCACGCGATGAACAGGTCGTGCAGCCGCGATGGGCCGGACAGGCCGACGTCCAGCGCGGTGTCCAGCACGCTCTGGTTCTCCGCCAGCAGGCGCTTGGCGTGGTCAAGGGTGAGGAATTGCACGAAACGCTTCGGGCTGATACCGACCCAGCGGGTGAACAGGCGCTGGAAATGAAAGGGGCTCATCCCGGCCACGCCGGCCAGCTCCTCCAGCGAGGGCTGGTCCTGCCAATGATCGACAAGGTGCCGGATGGTGGCGGTCAGGGCGCGGTAGTGGGCGGTGTCGGCTTCGTTGAGCATGGCTGCGGCTCTCTTGTGCTGATGCCGCAAGGGTGGCGACTCGGGCGTCCCCGGCCAACCCGATTCTTGCGCCTTCAGCCGACGGGTTCAGGCTCGCACGGCGCGTGGCGCCACGCGGCCAGGGCACCGTTCAGCGCCTTGGCGAACTCCAGCCGCTCGTCCGGGCTGAGGAAGGACCCCACCGTCACCGACTGGCCGTGCGAGGACAGCGTCACCTGGCTCTCGTGCCGGGGCGGGTCGTCCATGCTGACGCGCAGCCAGTAGGGCTGGAAGGTCCACACCCGCTCCGGCTTCTTCCAGGCGACGCGCCGCACGGTGAGGTCGTCCTCGGTCAGCCGCACCCGTTCGTACAGGCGGGCGGAGCGGTAGTTGGCGCGGAACGCCCAGTAGAGGACGATGATGTCCAGCCCGAAGAAGCCGGTCACCGGCCACGCCCCCACGGCCCAGAAGGCGGCGCCGACGGCGGCGCTGACCAGCACGACGGCCCCCATCAGCACGCGGAAGCCGGTGCGCCCCAGGCTGCGGTGCGGGTGCAGGATGGCGTCGAAGAAGACGCGGCGGGGCGAAGAGGCTACATCGTTCGTCATAGGTCGGGATCTATGCCCCCGCTGCTTCGCACGGTAAAGCGCCCCGTGCTGCGACACGTTTGCGCGGTGCCCCGTCCGCCGGGTAAAGTCCGCGGCATGAAGCCCGCCACCATCGAAGACATGTTCCGCCGGCTGGCATCCGCCAACCCCGAGCCGAAGAGCGAGTTGGAGTACGTCAACCCGTACACGCTGCTCGTCGCCGTGGTGCTGTCGGCGCAGGCCACCGATGCCGGCGTCAACAAGGCCACGCGCGCGCTGTTCCAGCGCGTCACCACGCCCCGGCAGATGGTCGAGCTGGGGGAGGAGGGGCTGCGCGAGCACATCAAGACGATCGGCCTCTTCAACACCAAGGCCAGGAACGTCATCAAGCTGTCGGAGATCCTGGTGGCCGAGCACGGCGGGGAAGTGCCGCGCGACCGCGAGGCGCTGGAAAAGCTGCCCGGCGTCGGGCGCAAGACCGCCAACGTGGTGCTGAACGTCGCCTGGGGCGAGGAGACGATGGCGGTGGACACGCACATCTTCCGCGTCGCCAACCGCACCGGCCTGGCGCCCGGCAAAACGCCGGAGGCGGTGGAGCGCGGCCTGTTGAAGGTGATCCCGAAACCCTACCTGCGGCACGCGCACCACTGGCTGATCCTGCACGGCCGCTACATCTGCAAGGCCCGCAAGCCCGACTGCGCGCGCTGCCCGATCGCCGACCTGTGCGACTCGGACGAGAAGGTGGGAGTGCCGGCGGTGACGAAGGCAACGGTGAAGAAGGCGGCGCCGAAAAAGACGAAGCCCGGCGCGGCGTAGGCCGGCACCGGGCTGAACGACTCGACGTCGGGTTTTCGGCTTTGGCCTCAACCCGACCTTATCCGGTATGTTACTCCGCGCTCGCCAGGACGGCGACGGGCTCGGACACCGTCTTCGGGACGGAGGCGGACAGGACCTGCACGTCGCCGATCAACTGGCCGCCGGCCTCGACCGCCAGCTCGCCGTACTTGATCGAACCGGTGATCTTGCCGCCGGAACGGACGGTCAGGCGGCCGCGCACGCTGAGGTCGCCCTCGAAACGGCCGCCGATGTCGGCCTCGTCGATCTCGACCGAGCCCTTGAACAGGCCGGTTTCGGTGATCTCGATGGAGCGGCCGTCGCGCAGCTTGGCCTCGACCGTGCCCTCGACCACCAGGATGTCGCAGGAGCCGATCTCGCCCGACAGCGAGATGTCGCGGCCGACGATCAGACGGCGCTGGTCGGTGACGGGCGCCACCGGGGCCGGGACGGCCGCGACGGGCGCCGGGGCCGGCGTGGGGGCGAGGCCGCGCGGCGCCGCGCCGGGGATGTCGACCACGCGGCGCGGAACGTCCGGCTTGAACGAGGAGCCGGGGATGGTCGGTGCGGTGGGGGACTTCGGCGGGGTGGTGGTCATCTCGGGTCCCTTGTCGGAAAACGGCGGACGGAACGTCGACGTGGACGGCGGCACCGAAGGCGGCTGCGGCAACGTCGGAACAGGCGAAGCGGCGGGCCCGGTGGGCTCGGCGATGGGCGCGATGGCGGGCGCAGCGGCGGGCGGCTCCATGGTCGCCGCTTCCGGCGCGGCGGTGGCGGCACCTTCCGGCTTGGGCGTGCCGACCGGCGGATTCTTTCGTCCGAACAGCATGAACTCGTCCCCTGGTCAGATCAGGTCATGTGGCGTCTGCGGATGACGGCGCCATGGTCGCGCGGCACACCCGGAAAAGGCGGGGCACCATCGATTCGGGGTATCACGGTCATCCGGCCGGCCGCAAGGGGCGAATCATCGTGCGGAAGATGTCCATCGCATCGTGTGAAAGACATGCACCATGAAGGCGCTCGCAACGACCGGCACCAGAAGGTTCACCACCGGAACGGTCGAAAGAAAGGCGATAATGACGCCGGCCAAAAAAGGTTTCAGTGGGTAGGTGCGCCGCAAGTCGCGCGCCGCTTGCCGTCCAAGCCGGCGGTTCGCCACAAGCTCGAAGTATTCGCGGCCCAGCAGATAGCCGTTGATCGTGTAGAACACCAACAGGTTCAGCCCCGGCGCGGCGAGGTACAGCGGCAGCGCCACGATGTTGGCCGCCAGGACCACCAGCAGGAAGCGCAACGCCGTCGTCACGTCGTTGAGGACGGTGGAGGACAACGGCGGCGGCAGGCGCGGGTAGTGCCGCTGCTCGACCCGCGCCACCACCTCTTCCAGCAAGAGGCCGGACACCATGGCGGCCACCGCCGGGAACAGGATCCAGGCGAGCACCACCGTCAGCACCCCGCCCAACACGTCGATGGCGGTGTCCACCCACGACCAGTCGGTGACCGTCGTGCTGGTCAGCGCCCATTCCACCAGCGCCAGCAACGCCACGAAGGCGGCGACCGCGCCGGCCACGCCGATCCACACGACCCGGCGCGAGCGCGGGTCCGAAAGCTGGGCGAACGCGAGCATCAGCGCGCGGATCATGTCCGGGGGTTCCCTGTCGCGGGGCAAGATGCCGCAGTTCTAAGGCGCGCGGCGGCGGCGGGCAAGCGGCCGGCGGGCTTGTGGCGGCGCGCCCGGCCGCTATACTCGCGCCGCAATCCGAAGACCGCATCCCAGACAGCACCATAAGGAGTGTCATGGCCGCCGCCCTGTACGACGTCACCGGCATCGGCAACGCGATCGTCGACGTGATCGCCCACGCCGACGACGCCTTCCTCGCCGCCAACGGCATCGAGAAGGGGGCCATGACCCTCATCGACGCCGCCCGCGCCGAAGAGCTGTACGGCCGCATGGGGCCGGGCGTGGAGGTCTCCGGCGGTTCGGCCGGCAACACCATGGCCGGCTTCGCCTCGCTGGGGGGCCGGGGGGCCTACATCGGCAAGGTGTGCAACGACCAGCTCGGCTCGGTCTTCCGGCACGACATCACGGCGGCCGGCGTGCACTTCGCCACCGACCCGCTGCACGGCGGGGCGCCCACCGCGCGCTGCCTGATCCTGGTGACGCCGGACGCCCAGCGCTCCATGAACACCTACCTCGGCGCCTGCGTCGAGCTGGGACCGGAGGACATCGACGAGGAGCTGATCGCCGGCTCGCAGGTCACCTACCTGGAAGGCTACCTGTGGGACCCGCCGCGCGCCAAGGAGGCCTTCCTGAAAGCCGCCGGCGCCGCGCACGCGGCCGGGCGCAAGGTGTCGCTGTCGCTGTCCGACTCCTTCTGCGTGCACCGCCACCATGACGAGTTCATGGACCTGGTGGCCAACCACGTCGACATCCTGTTCGCCAACGAGCACGAGATCGGCGCGCTGTAC
>DASPIO010000027.1:0-81791 GCA_035629155.1 Azospirillum sp.
CCGCGATCTGGCGAGCGAGCTGGGCATCGGCACCGCGCAGGTGGCGCAGACGCTGCGCCCGCTGTTCGCGGGCGACAAGGTCTCCACCTGGAAGGCGCCGGACGGCGAGACCTACGACGTGCTGGTCCGCCTGCCCGAGCACGACCGCACCGGCCGCGCCGACCTCGACCGCATCCACCTCGCCAGCCCGCTGCCCACGGCGGACGGAACGCCGCGCATGATCCCGCTGTCCCAGGTGGCGCAGGTGGACACCACGCTGGGCGCCTCGCAGATCAACCGCCGCGACCTGTCGCGCGAGGTGAACGTCAGCGCCAACGTGCAGGGCCGCCCGGCCGGCGACGCCGGACGCGAGCTGCAGGCGGCGATCCAGACCATCGAGCTGCCGCCCGGCTACCGCTTCGTCTTTGGCGGCTCGACCAAGGACATCGCGGAGACGACGGGCTACGCGGCGCAGGCGCTGGGGCTGGCGGTGATCCTCATCTACCTGATCCTGGCCTCGCAGTTCGGCAGCTTCCTCCAGCCGCTCGCCATCATGGCGTCGCTGCCGATGGCCCTGATCGGCGTCTTCGGCGGCTTGCTGGTCGCGCACTCCACGCTGAACATCTTCAGCGCCATCGGCTTCATCATGCTGATGGGCCTCGTCACCAAGAACGCCATCCTGCTGGTCGATTTCGCCAACCAGGCGCGCGCCGCCGGCAAGAGCCTGCACGACGCCATCGTCGAGGCCGGCGTCATCCGTCTGCGCCCCATCATCATGACCACCATGGCGATGATCTTCGGCATGCTGCCCCTGGCGCTGGGCATCGGCGAGGGCGCGCAGCAGCGCGCGCCCATGGCGCACGCGGTGATCGGCGGGCTGATCAGCTCCACCCTGCTGACGCTGCTGGTGGTGCCGGTGATCCTGAGCTACCTGGACGGCCTGTCGCGGCGGCTGAAGCGCTGGTTCGGGCCGAAGCATCCGGTGGTCGCCCCGGCGGAGTAGCGGAATCCCCGTAAACCCAACGTGTTTGCACCGTCGGCGATGTTGGGTTTTCGCTGGCGCTCAACCCAACCTACGGAAGCTCACTCGCCCCCGATGGTCGCCCCGCCCGGCGGCACGCCCACCGGCCGGCCGCGCAGGCGATTCACGGCGCCGGCCAGCGACTCCATGTACAGGTACAAGACCGGCGTGATGTACAGCGTCAGAAGCTGCGACACGATCAGCCCACCGACCACGGCGAGGCCCAGCGGCTGACGCAGCTCGGCCGCGGCACCGTGCGCCACGGCGATGGGCAGCGTGCCCATGATGGCCGCCATGGTCGTCATCATGATCGGGCGGAAGCGCAGCAGGCACGCCTTCTCGATCGCCTCGGCCGGGGCCATGCCCTGGCCGCGCTGGGCGTCCAGCGCGAAGTCGATCATCATGATGGCGTTCTTCTTGACGATGCCGATCAGCATCAGGATGCCGATCACGGCGATGACCGTCAGTTCCTGGTTGAACAGCATCAGCGTCGCCAGCGCCCCCACCGCCGCCGACGGCAGGCCGGACAGGATGGTCAGCGGGTGGATGAAGCTCTCGTACAGCACGCCCAGCACGATGTAGATCACCAGCACCGCCGCCGTGATCAGCAGCGCCTGGCCCGCCTGCGCATCCTGGAACACCTGCGCCGTCCCGGCGAAGCGGGTGTTGACCGTGGCCGGCAGGACAAGCCGCTGCTCGATCGCGCGGATCGCCGCCACCGCGTCGCCCAGCGCCGCACCGGGGGCCACGTTGAAGGAGATGGTGACGGCCGGAAGCTGCCCCTGGTGGTTCACCGACAGTGGCCCGGCCGTGCGTTCCACCCGCGCGAAGGCGTCGAGCGGGATCAGCTTGCCCGCCGTGTTGCGGATGTAAACGCGCGATAGCGCGCTGTCGTCCTGCTGGTAACGCGGGTCCAGTTCGATGATGACCTGATAGTCGTTGCTCGGCGTGTAGATGGTGGACACCTGCCGCTGCCCGAAGGCGCTGTACAGCGTGGAGCGCACCTGGTCCACCGCCACGCCCAGCGTCGCCGCCTTCTCGCGGTCGATATGGACGTAGGCCTGCGGGCTGTTGAGCTGCAGGTCGCTGGTCACGTCCTGCATGACCGGCACGTCGTGCATCGCCTGTTCCAGGCGCTGCGCCCAGGTGTACAGCTCCGGCAGGTCGAGCGCCTGGACGGTGTACTGGTACTGGCTCTTGGACGAACGGCCGCCCAGGCGCAGGTTCTGCACCTGCTGGATGAACACGGAGAAGCCGGGGATGCGCTGCATCTCGCGGCGCAGTTCCTGCACCACCTGGGGCGCCGGCGCGCGTTCGGCGCGGGGCTTCAGCGCCACGAACATGCGCCCGGTGTTCGACGTCGGGTTCGGCCCGCCGGCCCCGGCGGAGGAGTTGACGTAGGCCACCGCCGGGTGCGCCTGCACGATGGCCGCCGCCTGCCGCTGCCGCTCCGCCATCGCCGGGAAGGAGACGTCGGGGGCGGCTTCGGTCGAGATGAAGAGCTGGCCCAGGTCCTCGGTCGGGAAGAAGCCCTTGGGGATGGCGGTGTAGAAGTGCGCGGTGCCGACGATGGTGGCGAGGAACACCACCAGCATCACCGGCCGGTGCCGCAGGCACCAGCGCAGCGTGACGGCGTAGGCGCGCAGCATGGCGTCGAACCCGGCCTCCAGCACGCGGCCGAACACGCCCTCCTCGCCGTGCTTTTCGCGCTTCAGGAAGCGCGAGCACAGCATGGGCGTCAGCGTCAGCGACACGAAGGCCGACGCGCCGATGGCCATGGAGACCACCACGGCGAACTCGTGGAACAGCCGCCCGACGACGCCGCCCATCAGCAGGATGGGGATGAACACCGCCACCAGCGACAGGGTGATCGAGATGATGGTGAAGCCGATCTCGCGGGAGCCCTTGATGGCCGCCTGGAAGGGCGGCATGCCCTCCTCCACGTAGCGGACGATGTTCTCCAGCATGACGATGGCGTCGTCCACCACCAGCCCCACCGACAGCGTCAGCGCCAGCAGCGAGATGTTGTCGATGGAGAAGCCCATCACGTGCATGCCCGCCGCCGTGGCGATCAGCGAGATGGGCACCGCCAGCGCCGGGATCATGGTGGCCGACAGCTTGCGCAGGAACAGGAAGATCACCAGCACCACCAGCGCCACGGTCAGCGCCAGGGTGAACTGCACGTCCTCCACCGCCTCGCGGATGGAGATGGAGCGGTCGCTCGTCACCTGGATCGACACGCTCGGCGGCAGTTGCGCGCGGAACGCCGGCAACTGCTCGCGCACACGGTCCACCACGTCCACCGTGTTGGCGTCGGGCTGGCGCTGCACCGCCAGGATGATGGCGCGGGTGCCGTTGTACCAGCTTGCCACGCGGGTGTTTTCGACGCTGTCGAGCACGGTCGCCACGTCGCCCAGGCGCACCGGCGCGCCGCTGCGGTGGGCGATGATCAGGCCGCGGAACGCCTCGGCGTTGGGCAACTGCGGGTTGGCGGCCAGCACCAGTTGCTGCCGCTCGCCCGACAGCGTGCCGACCGGCGTGTTGGCGTTGGCCGAGGCCAGCGCCTTCTGCACCTCGTCGATGCCGATGCCGCGGATGGCCAGCGCGTTCGGGTCGATCTGCACGCGCACCGCGTACTTCTGCGAGCCGTAGATCAGCACCTGCGCCACGCCCGGCAGGGTGGCGACGCGCGGCTGCACGATCGTTTCGGCGTAGTCGTTCAGCGCCGACAGCGGTTGCGTGGGCGAGGAGAGAGACAGGAACAGGATCGGCTGGTCGGCCGGGTTGACCTTGCGGTAGCTGGGCGGGTTGGTCATCTCCGCCGGCAGGCGGCGCTGCGTGCGGGCGATGGCCGCCTGCACGTCGGCCGCCGCATCGTCGATGTCGCGCTCCAGCGCGAACTGAATGGTGATCGACGTGCCGCCCAGCGTCGACGACGAGGTGATGGTGTCGATGCCGGCGATGGTCGAGAATTCGCGTTCCAGGGGCGAGGCGACGGAGGCCGCCATCGTCTCCGGGCTGGCGCCGGGCAGGCTGGCGCTGACGCTGATCACCGGGAAATCGACACGCGGCAGCGCCGCCACTGGAAGCTGCCGGTAGCCCGCGATCCCCGCCAGGATCAGCGCCGCCGTCAGCAGGATCGTCATCACCGGGCGGCGGATGCACAGTTCCGACAGGGTCATGACGGGCCACCCGGCGTTCCGGTCTTGCTCACCTCGGCCTTGCCGCCGGGCTCGCCCTTCTTCTCGCCGGGTGGACCGCGGTCGACGACCGGGGCGCCGGGGTAGAGGCGCGACTGGCCGTCCACCACCACGCGCTCGCCCGCCTTCAGGCCGCCGGCGATCACGGCCAGCCCCTCGTGCGTGCGGGCAACGGCGACGGTGCGCAGCTCCACCGTGTTGTCGGGCTTGATGACATAGACATAGCGCCCCTCCTGCCCGGTCTGCACGGCGGCGGCGGGGACGGTCAACGCCTGCGGCTCGACCCGCAGGGTCAGCACCACGTCCACGAACTGGCCCGGCCACAGCATGGCGTCGGCGTTGGCGAATTCGCCCTTCACGAGGATGGTGCCGCTCTGCTGATCGACCTGGCTGTCGATGAACGTCAGCACACCCTCGGCGTGCTCGCCCCGCCGGCCGGGCACGGACGCCGCGACCTTCAGCGGGCCGGCGGCCATCGCCTCGCGGATGGTCGGCAGGTGGCGCTCGGCGATGTTGAAGGCGACGTTGATCGGGCGCAGTTGCGTCAGCGTCACCAGCGGCGTGGCGTCGCCGGCGCGGACGTTGGCGCCGGCCTTGGCGCTGACCACGCCGGTGCGCCCGGACATCGGCGCGTGGATTCGGGTGTAGCTCAGCGCCACCTTGGCGCTCTCGATCGCCGCCTGGTCGGCCTTCACCGTGCCCTCCAGCGCGGCGGCGGTGGCGACCGCGGTGTCGTACTGGCTGCGGGCGATGGCGTCACGCTTCACAAGCTGGCTGTAGCGCTCGACGTCCATGCGCGCCTTCTCCAGGTTGGCGCTGTCGCGCTCCAGGTTCGCCTGCGCCTGACGGAGCTGGGCCTGAAGCGTGCGGTCGTCCAGCGTGAACAGCGGGTCGCCGGCCTCGACCTCCTGCCCCTCGGTGAAGTGCACCGTCTCCACCACCGTGTCGACGCGCGCCTTGATGCCGATGCTGGCGATGGGCTGCACGTTGCCGATGGTGGCGATCTGCTCGGGCACCGGGCGGGTCTGCACCGGCTGGACGACCACCGGAACCGCCTGCCGCCCACCCGCCGGCTTGGGCTGGGTTGCCGCCCCCTGCCCCTGCTGCGCGTACCACGCGTAGCCGGCGCCGGCCAGCGCCACGAGCACGAGGACGAACGACAGAAACCGTTTCATGAAGGCGAATTCTCCGCAGGCTCCCGCCGGAAATCCGCCGACGGCCGAACAATGACGATACGGGGCCGGACCCGCCAGTCAAGGATGGGAGGGTAACGGAGTGTTACAGCCGCCCGGCAAAAATCCCCCGCGCCTGCTCCGGCGTGGCGACGATACGGCCCAGCACGGGGGCCACCCCGGCCACCACGGCCACCAGCGCGGCGTTGTTCGGCGCGCGCGTGCCGTCGGGGAGGTTCATGTTGTTCTCGAAGCCGACGCGCACGTGCCCGCCCAGCGCGGCGGCGGCGGCCATGCACGCCGCCTCCCGCCTGCCGAAGGCGCACACCGCCCACGGCAGGTTGCGCGACCACGTGGCCAGGAACGGCAGGAGGTCGCGCGCGTCCGACTGCTGCCCGGCCGTGTAGCGGCCCAGCACGAACAGCACGCTGGCGCTCGCTTCCGGTATGACGCCGCGCCGCACCAGGTCGTCGAAGCGCGCCACGTCGGCCCCGTCATAGAGGATGTGCTGCACCAGCGTGCCAGTCCGCGCCTGCTCCGCCAGGAAGTCGGCAGCGGCGGTTTCCGCCCCGGCGTCGGGGACCAGCTCGCGCACGGCGGCCGAGAACGCCTCCGGCCGCAGGTCGCGCATCGCGGCGATCTGCTGCCCGGCGCCGTAGATTCCGACCGCCTCGGTGGTCGCCTGGATCAACAGGTCCGGCCCGGCCTCGCGCCGCACGGCGGCGACGGCGGCGCGGTAGGCGTCGGGGTCCAGGGTGTGACGCCCGTCGGCGTCGCGCACGTGCAGGTGGATCATCGCCGCCCCGGCCTCGTGGCAGCGCGCCGCCTCGCGGCCGATCTCGTCGGGCGTCAGCGGAATCGCCGGGTGGTCGGTCTTGCCGCGGCGCGCCCCGTTGGGCGCCACGGTGATGATCAGCGGCGTCATGCGTCCCCTCCCGGCTTGCCTCCCGAATTGTTTCGACAGGATACGAAGTGCCGGCGTCCCTGTCGCCGTTTTTCCGTGTCCGTTTCCTTGGCCGGCATGCGGGGCAGATCCGACGATGGACGGCCCGCCGCATATGCGAATTACTTGCAGTTGCGCATGTCCCTTTTTTTCGCTGGCACTGTCATCAATGTTTGCTACATTAGCATATGCCGATTATCGCACCCCCGGCACACCGAGGCGGCGATGCGGCGACAAGGCGCAACAAGCGCCAGCCAAAGCACGATCGGATCGATACCAAGAGCAAGACCCGAAAACGGGCGAACCGGAGGCGGCCGAGGGTTCCGGCCTCCGACACACCATTTGGAGGAGCGCACCATGCAGACCATCGGCTTTCTTCGCCGGCCAAGGCCACCGGCAGCTTCCCCGGCTCCCGCTTCGTGACGGGCGTGCGCGCCGCCGCCTGATGGCGCGCCCCGGCACCGGCGCCCGCGCGTTCGGGCGCCCGCCGGACCTCACGGAATCGCACAGAGCCCCGTCCGCCTTCCCGGCGGACCGCACGTGGAACCGCAAACAGCGGCCGTGCGGGACGTGCTGCGCGCACGGACCGGGGTGGACACCCGAGGGAGACTGACAGCATGACACCGTCGCGCGTTCGCCGACTCCTGACCGCCTCCATGGTCGCCGGCCTCACTCTGGCCGGCGCCGGAACCGCACTCGCCCAGACCGCGTCGCCCGAGGCGCTGGCCAACACCTGCGCCGGCTGCCACGGCACCGACGGCGCCAGCCTCGGCCCGTCCACCCCGACCATCGCGTCGCTGTCGGTGGAATACTTCGTCATGTCCATGAAGGACTACAAGACCGGCAAGCGTCCGGCCACCGTCATGGACCGCATCGCCAAGGGCTATTCCGACGAGCAGATCGAGGCGATGGCCAAGTACTTCCAGCAGAAGCCCTTCGTCCGCGTCAACCAGCCGGTCGACGCCGGCAAGGTCAAGGATGGCAAGGCGCTGGCGAAGAAGTACTGCGAGTCCTGCCACGAGGAAGAAGGCAAGATCGGCGAGGGCGTCGGCGTCCTGGCCGGCCAGAAGCTGCCGTACATGCAGTACTCCGTCGTCGATTTCCTCGGCGGCAAGCGCGAGATGGAGAAGCGCCAGAAGCAAAAGTTCGAGGCTCTGGTCAACGAGAAGGGCAAGGACGCCTTCGACTCCATCCTGCACTACTATGCCAGCGTGAAGTGAGCCGGGGGATCGCAGAATGACCACTTTCAATCGTCGCACCTTCATCCAGCTCACCGGCGCCGGCACGGCCGCCGGCATCATCGGCGCCCCCATGGTCGCCCGCGCCGCCGGCCCCAAGGTCGTGGTGATCGGCGGCGGCCCTGGCGGCGCCACCGCGGCCAAGTACCTGCGCCGCCTCGATCCCTCGATCGAGGTGACGCTGATCGAGCCGAACAAGGAATACTTCACCTGCTTCATGAGCAATGAAGTCCTTGCCGGCGACCGCACGATGGACGGCATCAAGGTCACCTACGACGGGCTGAAGAAGCACGGCATCACCGTCGTGCACGACCTCGTCACCGGTGTCGACGCGGCCGGCAAGAAGGTCACCACCAAGGGCGGCCAGACCTTCGCCTACGACCGCTGCATCATGGCGCCGGGCATCGACTTCAACTTCGAGGCCCTGCCCGGCTTCAGCGCCGAGGCGGCCGAGAAGATGCCGCACGCCTGGAAGGCCGGCCCGCAGACGGTCCTGCTGCGCAAGCAGCTGGAGGCGATGCCGGACGGCGGCGTGTTCGTCATGGTGGCGCCGCCCAACCCGTTCCGCTGCCCGCCGGGCCCGTACGAGCGCGCCAGCCTCGTCGCCCACTATTTCAAGCAGCACAAGCCCAAGTCGAAGATCATCATCCTCGACCCCAAGGACAGCTTCTCCAAGCAGAAGCTGTTCGAGCAGGCCTGGGCCAAGATGTATGGCCACGGCACGCCGAACAGCATGATCGAGTGGGTGCCTGGAGCCAAGGGCGGCAAACCGAACAAGATCGACGTGGCCGGCATGGCGGTGGAAACCGACTTCGACACCATCAAGGGCGCCGTGGTCAACGTCATCCCGCCGCAGAAGGCCGGCAAGATCGCCTTCGATGCCGGCATCACGGAGGGCAACTGGGTCCCCGTCAACAAGGGCACCTTCGAGTCGCTGAAGGCGGCCGGCATCCACGTGCTGGGCGACGCCAGCGACGCGGCGACCATGCCGAAGTCCGGCTATTCCGCCAATTCGCAGGCCAAGGTGTGCGCCGGGGCGGTAGCGGCCCTGCTCAAGGGCAAGGAGCCGCCGACGCCGGCCTACGTCAACACCTGCTACTCAATCGCCGGCAAGGACCACTGCTTCTCGGTGGCGGGCGTCTACACCTACGACAAGGACAAGAACGCCATCGCCGAGGTTGCGGGTGCGGGCGGCCTGTCCAAGCTCGACGCGTCGGACGAGGACCGTAAGCGCGAGGTGAGCTACGCCCACAGCTGGTACCGCAACGTCGTGGCGGACAGCTGGGGCTGATCGGCTGAAGGACTGCCGTTGGGTTTTCGCCTGCGGCTCACCCCAACCTACGAGGTTCCTGTAGGTTGGGGTGAGGCAAAGCCGAAAACCCAACGCCGGACCGACCCTTTCCAAGGAGTGCGCGCGTGTTTGGTCGTCTGGGGCGGTTGTTTTCGCGGCCGGCGGTTGCCGGCGGCGCCTGGGTCTTTCTGGTTGCCGGAGTCGTCGTCACGGTGATGTTCGTCGGCGGCTTCACCGTGTTCGCCGATTACACCAACCGGCTGGAGTTCTGCATCTCCTGCCACGAGATGGAGAGCGGCCCCTACGCCGAATACACCAAGACCATCCATTACAACAACCGCACAGGCGTGCGCGCGGTGTGCGCCGACTGCCACGTTCCCAAGGAATTCGGGCCGAAGCTGCTCGCCAAGGTGGTCGCCGCCAAGGACGTCTACCATCACCTGATGGGCACCATCGACACCAAGGAGAAGTTCGAGGCGCACCGGCTGGAGATGGCGCAGCGCGTCTGGGCCACCATGGAGGCCTCCGGCTCGCGCGAGTGCAAGACCTGCCACAACTTCCAGGCCATGAACCTGGACGAGCAGGGCCGCCGGGCCAAGAAGAAGCACCCCGAAGCGATGCAGGACGGCAAGCACTGCATCAACTGCCACAAGGGCATCGTGCATGAGCTGCCGAAGGGTTACGAGGGCGATTGACGATGCGCGCGGTGTGGACAGCCCTATCCCTGGCGGCGTTCCTGTTCGCGGCGGCACCCGCCACGGCAGCCAGCGACAGCGATAAGAACATCGGCGACCTGGGCGCGGTGGCGCGCGGTGGCCGGCTCTACGACGACTGGCTGAAGGAACTGGGCGGCGAGCCCGCCCGCCTGCGCAAGAAGAACGCCGAGCGCCCGCAACGCTGCGTGGCCTGCCACGGCTGGGACTACGGCGGGGCGAACGGCGTCAAGGGGCTGCGCGGCATGGCCGGCGGCGACCCGGCGGCCGTCATGGCCGTGCTGGTCGACGACACGCACCGCTACACCGACGTGCTCGACCGTTCCGACTTCAACGATCTGGCGATGTTCGTCACTCGCGGCCAGATCGACATGGCCGGCCTGATCGACCCGAAGACGCTGTCCGTGCGCGGCGACGCCGCCAAGGGCGTGCCGTTCTTCCAGACCGTGTGCGCCAACTGCCACGGCAACGACGGCCAGCAGATCAGCGACGCCTCGCCGCTGGGCGACCTCGCGCGCGGCAACCCGTGGCAGGCTCTGCACACGCTCCTCAACGGCCACCCCAGCGGCAACATGCCGTCGTTGCGTGCCCTGGACATCACGATCCTTCTCGACACGCTGGCGACGCTTCAGACGCTGCCGTCCCGCCATCCGATGGCGGCCATCGCCCGCGGCGGCCGCCTCTATGACACGTGGTACAAGGAAAACCACCGCGAGGCGCCGGCCGGCATCCACCCCGCCTACCCCATCGCGCTGGCCGACGGCGTGCAGGCGCGCACCACGTGGCGCTGCAAGGAGTGTCACGGCTGGGACTATCGCGGAAAGGACGGCGCCTACGGCCCGGCCGACGACGGCAGCGAGGGGCACAACACCGGCATCGTCGGCATCCGCGGCATGGCCGGGCGCGACCCGGCGGCGGTCATCGCGGTGCTCGGCGACGACCGGCACCGCTACGCCGGCCTGCTCAGCGTGCGCGACATGGCCGACTTGGCCGTCTTCGTCACGCAAGGGCAAGTCGACATGGACCGCTACATCGACCGTTACACCAAGGCGGTGCGCGGCGACGCGCAGGGCTACGCCCAGCATTACCAGACCATCTGCGCGACCTGCCACGGCCCGGACGGGCGGCAGATCCGCACCATGCCGCCGCTTGGCCGCATCGCCCGGGACGATCCCTGGCGCGCCCTGCACGGCATGCTGAACGGCCATCCGGGCGAGGCGATGCCGCCGCTGCGCTCGCTACCCGAGGAAACCGCGGCCGGCATCCTCGCCCACGCGCAGACCCTGCCGATCCGCAAGTAACACCCAAAACCGCAAGCAACACCCAAAACCGGAGGATATCATGACCGAAGCCAAGATCCTGGACGTCAAGGGCCTGAACTGCCCGCAGCCGATCGTCAAGGCGAAGAAGAGCCTGCAGTCCGACGTCGCCGTCGGCGGCCTGCTGGAGGTGCACGCCACCGATCCGGGTGCACGCGACGACTTCGCCTCCTTCTGCCGCTCCACCGGCCACGAGCTGGTCGAGCAGAAGGAAGACGCCGGCACCTACATCTTCCTCATCCGCCGCAAAAAGTGACCGGAGTGCCCCTCATGTCCGAGATCCAACCGCGGGCCAGCCGGCGCGCCGTGCTGTGCGCCGCGGGCGCGCTGGCGGCCGGCGCCGGCCTGCTGCCCGGCGTCGCCACGGCGACGCCGGAGGCGACGCGCAAGCTGATCGGCGATCTTGCCGGCGGCGCCACGCTGAAGGAAGGGCGCATCAAGCTCGACCTGCCGCAGGTGGCCGACAACGGCGCCACCGTGCCGGTGTCCGTCAAGGTCGACAGCCCGATGACGGCGCAGGACCACGTGCGCGCCCTCTACGTGCTGGCCGAGCACAACCCGGTGCCGGAGACCGCCATCTTCCGCTTCACCCCCGCCTGCGGCGAGGCGGAGGTGTCGCTGCGCATGCGCCTGGCGAAGACGCAGACCGTCTACGCCGTCGCGCAGATGAGCGACGGCACCGCCTACCTCGCCAAGGGCGAGGTGAAGGTGACCGTCGGCGGCTGCGGCACCTGAGGAGACCCCCATGAGCGAGAAGCCCCGCATCAAGATCCCGTCCTCCGCCAAGAAGGGCGAGGTCGTCGAGATCAAGACCATGGTCACGCACCCCATGGAGTCCGGCCAGCGCAAGGACGCCGCCGGCGCCGTGATCCCGCGCAAGATCCTCAACAAGTTCACCTGCAAGGCCAACGGGGCGGAGGTGTTCGCCGCCGACCTGTTCCCGTCGTTCGCCGCCAACCCCTACCTGACCTTCAAGCTGCGCATCGAGGCGACCACCAAGCTGGAGTTCGCCTGGATCGACGACGACGGCTCGGCCATCACCGCCGACGCCGAGATCAAGGTGGCGTAAGACGCCGACGTTGTGTTTTCGTTGCGCTCAACCCAACCTACGGTGGCGCCGTGGGTTGGGTTGGGGCAAAGCCGAAAACCCAACGCTCCACCCCATCGAAATCACGATTTGACGCGGGGCGCGGGACGGTGAACCCTATGGTCAAACGGCGGCTGCCGACGCACCGCCCAAGACAGGGAGAACCGGAAACCATGATCAGCGCCAGCCTGAAGTCCCACCTCGCCGCCGCCGCCTTCGGCCTCGGCCTCGCCACGGCACCGGCCGCCGCGTTCGCCGAGACGTGGGACATGCCGACCCCCTATCCCGACGGCAACTTCCACACCCAGACCGTCCGCCAGTTCGCCGAGGACGTGAAGGCCGCGACCGGCGGCAAGATCCAGATCACCGTCCATTCCAACGGCTCCCTGGTCAAGCACCCGGAGATCAAGCGCGCCGTGCAGTCCGGCCAGGCACAGATCGGTGAGGTGCTGATCTCCTCCTGGGCCAACGAGGATCCGTTGTTCGGCCTCGATTCGGTGCCCTTCCTCGCCACGAACTTCGACGAGGCGAAGAAGCTTTACGATGTTTCCCGCCCGACCCTGGAGAAGAAGCTGGAGCGGCAGAAGCTGAAGCTCCTCTACTCCATCCCCTGGCCGCCGCAGGGCCTGTACGTGAAGCAGGAGATCGCCTCCACCGACGACCTGAAAGGGGTGAAGTTCCGCGCCTACAACCCGGCCACCACCCGCATCGCCGAGCTGGTCGGCGCCGTGCCCACCAAGATCGAGTCGGCCGAACTGGCGCAGGCCTTCGGCACCGGCATCGTGCAGGCGATGATCACCTCGGCCGCGACCGGCGTCGACAGCAAGGTGTGGGACTTCGCCAAGGTCTACTACGACATCCAGGCTTGGCTGCCGCGCAACATGGTGTTCGTCAGCCAGGACGTGTGGAACGGCCTGGACGACGCCACGAAGAAGGCGGTGCAGGCTGCCGCCGCCAAGGCCGAGGAGCGCGGCTGGGCCGGCTGGCGGACCAAGACCGCGGAGCTGAACAAGACGCTGGCCGACAACAACATGAAGGTGCTGCCGCCGCCGCCCGCGCTGAAGGACGGCTTCGCCAAGGTCGGCGCCACCATGACCGCCGAATGGACCAAGGCCGCCGGCCCCGACGGCGAGGCGATCATCAAGGCGTACAAGCCGTAAGGGACACTTGCCACCACCCGCCCCGCTTCGCGGGTCCCCTCCCCTGCGCGGCGGGGGAGGGATGGGTGGGGGCAAGACTCCGCACTTCCTGTACCCTCGGAGTACCCATGCGAACCGCCTTGTCCGCCCTGTACCGCGCCGCGGAGGTGCTGGGGGCGGTGTTCTTCGTGCTGATCGCGCTGCCGATCCTGGCGCAGGTCGTTGGCCGGCCGTTCAACCTGATCGTTCCCGCCGCCGATGAATTCGCCGGGTACGCCATGGCTGCCTCCTTCTTTCTGATGCTGGGACCGGCGCTGCGCAGCGGCAGCCACATCCGCGTCGGCATCGTCGTCGAACGCCTGCAGGGGCGGGCGCGCCGGGTGCTGGAGCTGGCGTGCCTCACCTTCGCCACGGCGCTGTCCGGCTACTTCGCCGTCTACTGGCTGCGCATGACGTGGCAGTCCTACGATTTCAACGACCTCAGCCAGGGCGTGGTGCCGATGCCGCTGTGGATTCCCCAGGCCGCCATGGCCGTGGGGCTGGTGGTCCTGGTGATCTCCTTCGCCGACGACCTTGTGCGCGTGCTGCGCGGCAAGCCGGCGTCCTACGAAACCGCCGACGCGCCGACCGAGGGCTGAGCGACCATGGACCCCACCTTCGCCTCCATCGTCGTCGTCATGGCGATGTTCGTCATGCTGGCCGCCGGCATCTGGGTGGCGCTGGCGCTGGCCGGCGTCGGCTTCGTCGCCATGGCGCTGTTCACCACGCGCCCCATCGGTTTGGTCATGGCGACCAACGTCTGGGGTGCGTCCACGTCCTGGACGCTGGTGGCGCTGCCGCTGTTCATCTGGATGGGCGAGATCCTGTTCCGCACGCGCATCTCGTCCGACATGTTCCGCGGCCTCGCCCCCTGGATGGGCTGGCTGCCGGGGCGGCTGATGCACGTGAACGTGGTGGGCTGCTCGATCTTCGCCGCCGTCTCCGGTTCCTCCGCCGCCACCGCCGCCACCATCGGCCGCATGACGATCCCGGAGCTGACGCGGCGCGGCTACGACCCGCTGATGATCATCGGTTCGCTGGCCGGGGCCGGCACGCTGGGCCTGCTGATCCCGCCGTCGATCATCATGATCGTCTACGGCGTGGCGGCCGACGTGTCGATCGCCCGGCTGTTCATCGCCGGCGTGCTGCCGGGCGTGGTGCTGACCGCGCTCTTCATGGGCTACGTGGCGCTGTGGTCGCTCGCCAACCCGGCCAAGGTGCCGCCCTACGACCTGCGCATGGGCCTCATGGAGCGCGTGCGCGAGAGCGGGGCGCTGATCCCGGTGATGCTGCTCATCGTGGGCGTGCTCGGCTCCATCTACGCCGGCTTCGCCACGCCGACGGAGGCGGCGGCGGTGGGCGTGGCGGGGGCCCTGATCCTGGCGCTGCTCACCGGCACGCTGACCTGGGCGAACTTCCGCGACAGCCTGCTGGGCGCGGCGCGTACGAGTTGCATGATCTCCTTCATCCTGGCAGGAGCCGCCTTCCTCACCGTGGCGATGGGATACACCGGCATCCCGCGCACGCTGGCCGAATGGATCACCGCGCAGCAGCTCTCCCCCGTGGCGCTGCTGGCCGCGCTCACGGTGTTCTTCATCATCATGGGCTGCTTCCTCGACGGCATCTCGATGGTGGTGCTGACGACCTCGGTCATCCTGCCGATGGTGCAGCGGGCGGGCATCGACCTGCTGTGGTTCGGCATCTACATCATCATCGTGGTCGAGATGGCGCAGATCACCCCGCCCGTCGGCTTCAACCTGTTCGTTTTGCAATCGATGACCGGCCGCGACATCTTCACCGTCGGCAAGGCGAGCGCGCCCTTCTTCCTGCTGATGGTGCTGATGGTGGCGGTGCTGTGGGTCTTCCCGGGCCTGGTGACGTGGCTGCCGTCCAAGATGATCGGGTAGGACACGTCATCAGAACAGCGGCGAGCTGATCCAGTAGGTCGCCGCGGCGATGAAGGCCGAGGCCGGGATGGTGATGATCCAGGCCCAGATGATGCCGCGCGCCACCCCCCAGCGCACCGACGAGGGGTTGCGCGCCGAACCGGCCCCCATGATGCCGCCGGTGATGGTGTGCGTCGTCGACACGGGGATGCCCAGCCAGGTGGCCGTGAACAGCGTGATGGCGCCGCCGGTCTCGGCGCAGAAGCCCTGCATCGGCTTCAGGTCGGTGATCTTCGACCCCATGGTCTTCACGATTCGCCAGCCGCCCATCAGCGTGCCCAGCCCCATCGCCGCCTGACAGACGAAGACGACCCAGAACGGGATGGCGAACTCGGTCCCCATGTAGCCTTGCGAGAACAGCAGGACGCCGATGATCCCCATGGTCTTCTGCGCGTCGTTGCCGCCGTGGCCCAGCGAATACAGCGCCGCCGAGAACAGCTGCCCGTGCCGGAACCGCTGGTCGACGGTGAAGGGGCTGGATCTGCGGGACGCCCAGGTCACCGCCACCATGAGGATCTGCGCCAGGATGAAGCCAATGAGCGGCGACAGCACGATGGCCACCGCCGTCTTCAGGATCCCGCCCCACACCAGCACGGAAGTCGTCCCCATCTTCGCCAGCGCACCGCCGATGAGGCCGCCGATGAGCGCGTGGCTGCTGCTCGACGGGATGCCGCCCCACCAGGTGATCATGTTCCACAGGATGGCGCCACCCAGGGCGCCCAGCACCACCTGCGGGTCGACGACCGCCGGATCGATGATCCCCTTGCCGATCGTGTTGGCCACGTGGAGGCCGAAGAAAAAAAAGGCGATGAAGTTGAAGAAGGCCGCCCACACGACGGCCGTCTGCGGCCGCAGGACGCGCGTCGACACGACGGTCGCAATGCTGTTGGCCGCGTCGTGCATGCCGTTCGACAAGTCGAAGGCAAGGGCGATCACTATGATCGCCACAAGAAGCGGCAGCCCAATCGTCATCGGTTCCATTGATATTCCCAGCACGCTTATTGGTCCGAGAGCGGCGTCTCAGACATGCTCGATGACCACGCCGTCGATGACGTTCGCGACGTCGTCGCAGTGGTCGACGATCTGTTCCAGAAGTTCGTAGATTTCCTTCAGCACGACAAAGCGCTTGGGATCCGTCTCCTCGGCGTGCAGCCGCGACAGGCAGCGGCGCAGCAGGTCGTCCGTCTCACCCTCGATGCGGGATATCTCCACGCTGGCGCGGTTGAGGTGGTTGACATGGCGGGTGATGGCGCCCAGCAGCGGCAGCGCCTCGCGCAGGAGGGTGGCGCAGCGGACCGCGGCGTCGGCCATCTGCCGCATCTCCGGCGTGAAGTCGGTGACGCCGTAGATCACGATACGCTGCGCCGTCTCCTCGATCAGGTCGACGGTGTCGTCCATGGCGGTGATCAGCGCGTGGATGTCCGAGCGGTCGAAGGGGGTGATGAAGGTCCGGTGGATGGCCTGCAGCGTGCGCTTGGTGATGGCGTCGGCGGCCCGTTCGGCCTCGACGATTCGCTCGAACGCTGCCTTCGGATCGCCATCCTGGTCGAACAGCGCGCGCAGCGCGGCGGCGGCTTCGACGATCTGGCTGGAATGGTCACAGAAATGGCGGATGAACGACTCTTCCTTGGGCATCAGCGCGCGGAACAGCCGCAGGACCATGACCAGACTCCCCTCCATGCCACGACACGCCCGCCGCCGCGCCCGCACACGGGGCAGCCCGGACCGTCCTGACCGACGAATGACGCCCCCCATGCGCGCGGGCCGGCAAGGGCGCCAGTCGCGGGGGGCCGTGGATCGCAATGTCACGAATGTGTAACATCCGGGAAGCACGCCCGCCAGCAGCATGACGCACCGGGTCCGGCTTCGGGACGCAGGGTCGCACCGCAAGCCCCTTGCGCCCCTGTACTTGCCTGGAAAGCATGATAGAAACGGCGCCTTCGGCGCCAGCGCACACCGCCGCGGGACACCCATGGTTCACTACATCGGCATCGACGTCCTCCGCTCGCTCTACGAGGCGATCCTCGAACGCCGCGACGGAGACGTGAAGACGTCCCGCACCGCCAAGCTGTTCGCCCAGGGGCGCAAGCGCGTCGCCTCCAAGGTCGGCGAGGAGGCGGTCGAGGTGGTGATCGAGGCCATGCGCGACCACGAGCAGGGCGTGGTGTTGGAAAGTGCGGACCTGCTCTATCATCTGGTGGCCCTGTGGGCCGACATGGGCATCAATCCGGACGTCGTGCTGGCCGAGATGCGGCGGCGCGAGATGACCTACGGCATCGCCGAGAAGCTGCCGAAGGGCGAGGAGACCGCCCGCGCGCCGCACATCAACCCCACCCCCGCCAAGCGCCGCAAGTCCAAGTAACCCCGCGCCCTTTCGCCGCCCCGACGGAATTACCCCTTCCGATTTACCATGAACTCCCGTTCTGTTAGGCTGTTGCGCACACGATTCAACCGCACGGGGCAGCCATGGACATCACCGGCACCAGCGGCAACGATTCCCTGCCGGGCACCGACAGTTCGGACACCATCGTCGGCCTTGCCGGCAACGATACGCTGACCGGCGGGCCGGGCGACGACCTGCTGATCGGCAACGAGGGCAGCGACCTGCTGATCGGCGGCTTCGGCCGCGACGTCATGTACGGCAACCAGCAGGATGACAGCCTCTTCGGCGGCGACCAGGGGGATGTCCTGTTCGGCGGCCAGGGCAACGACCTCGTCGAAGGCGGGGACTCGGACGATGTCCTGTACGGCAACATGCAGAACGACACGCTGCGCGGCGACGCCGGCGAGGACACGCTGTTCGGCGGCCAGGGCGACGACATGGTCGTCGGCGGCGAAGGCAACGACGTCCTGTTCGGCAACATGGGCGCCGACACGCTGTCCGGAGGGGCGGGCAACGACATGATGTACGCCGGCGACTGGCGCGAGGCGGTGGACGCGCTGTACGGCGGGCCGGGCAGCGACACCTTCCTGATCTTCAACTACGGCACGCGGGACCAGGCCAACGCCGCGATGCACACCATCGGCGACCTGGAGCGCGGCAGCGACCGCATCTGGCTCTACCAATTCGAGCTGGCCGCCGGGGTGAAGAGCAACGTCACCATCTCCTCCGGCGACACCTATTCCGACAGCAACGCGACGATCGTGTACAAGGCGAACACGGACGAGAACAGCGTCACCCTGTTCTGCCACACCGCGTCCGGCGAATACATGAAGCTCAAGCTGGCGGGCGTGACGGCGGTGTCGGCGTCGGATTTCTACTTCCTGTAGCGAGCGGGGGCATCAGCGGATCTCCACGGTGGCGCTGTCGCTGCGGCCGTCGGCGTCCACCACGGTGATCCGCACGAATCCCGGCCCTTCCGGCTGCCACACCGCCTCGCGCCGCACGGCCGAGGCGGCGACGCGCTTGCCGTCCACCAGCCAGGACAGCGGCCGGCGCCCGCCCGATGCCGACAGCGTCACCGGTGCCGGCCCGCCGTCCGCATCGCCGGCTTCCACCACCATGGCCTCGGTCGGGAAGACGAGGCGCAACCGCTCCCCCGCGGTCTGCCCCTCGCCTGCGGCGACGCGCTGCAGCAGTTCCGGCGCCCGAACGGCCGCGCGCGGCGGCGGCGCCGGCTCCTCCGGCAGAAGGTCAAGCACGCGGTACAGCAGCGGGGCCGCCGTGTTGCGCCCGAAGCGGTCGGGGCTGGGCGTGCCGTCCGGCCGCCCGACCCAGACGCCCACCGTGTAGCGCCCCGTCACGCCGAACGCCCAGGCGTCGCGGAAGCCGTAGCTGGTGCCGGTCTTCAGCGCCACCGGCGCGGCGCGCCGCACCTCGGCCGCCTGCACCAGCCCCGACGGCGGCGGTGTGCCTTCCAGGATGTCCAGCACCTGCCGGGCCGACGCGGCCGACAGCATCGCCACCTCCGGCCCCGCCGCCTCGCCGCGCAGCGACCGGAGCGGCGCCACCGCCCCCTCGCGCGCCAGCCCCGCGTACAGCATCGCCATGTCCCATAGGCTGACCGAGGCGCCGCCCAGCGCCACCGGCAGCCCCGGCGCCCCGGCACCGGCCGGCAGGACGAGGCGCGCGCCGGCCCGCTTCAGCGCATCCGCGAAGCGCACCGGCCCGACCTTGTCCAGCACCAGCACCGCCGGCACGTTCAGCGAGCGCTGCAGTGCCTCGCGGATCGTCAGTTCGCCGCTGAAGGTTCGGTGGAAGTTGCGCGGCGCGTAGTCGCCGAAGCGGGTGGAGACGTCGGCCACCTGCGTGGCCGGGTGCACCAGCCCGTCGTCGAAGCCGAAGCCGTAGATAAAGGGCTTCAGCGCGGAACCCGGCGAGCGCACGGCGCGCACCATGTCCACCCACCCCTCGCGCCGGCCGTCCAGATAATCCGGCCCGCCCAGGTAGGCGAGCACCGACCGGCTGCGGTTGTCCACCACCAGGACCGCCATCCCCGCGCGCTCGTGCAGCGCCGGCAGCTCGCGCCGGGCCAGCGCCTCCAGCGCCGCCTGCAGGCGGCCGTCCAGCGTGGTTTCCAGCACCGGCCGGCCGGGGTGGCGCGCCTTCGCATGGTCGCCCAGGTGCGCGGCCAGCATCGGCATGGGCTGCCTTTGCGCCGGAACCGGTTCGCCCTTCGCCTCCCCGGCGGCCTTGGGGGACAGCGCGCCGGCCAGGGCGGCGCGGTCCAGCACCTTGTCGCGCGACGCCCGCGCCCGCTCGGCCGCGCGGTCGGGGCGCAGGCGGGTGGGAGACTGCGGCAGCGCCACCAGCAGCGCCGCTTCCGCCGCGCTCAACTCCGCCGGCCCCTTGCCGAACAGCGTCATCGCCGCCGCCCGGATGCCCTCCACGTTGCCGCCGTAGGGCGCCAGCGTCAGGTACATGCCGAGGATCTCGGCCTTGGAATAACGCCACTCCAGTTGCACCGCCCGCGCCATCTCCACCAGCTTCGCGGCCAGCGTGCGCGGCCGCGGCTCCAGCAGGCGGGCGACCTGCATGGTGATGGTGGAGGCGCCGGACACCACCCGCCCGCCCACGAGGTTCTGCCCGGCGGCGCGCAGCACGGCGAGCGGATCGACGCCGGGGTGCTGGTAGAATCGCCGATCCTCGTAGGCCAGCAGCAGCTCGGTGAACACCGGCGCCACGTCGTCCATTGCGGCCGGCAGACGCCACATGCCCTCCCCGTTGGTAAAGACGCGCAAGGGCCGGCCGGTGGTGTCGGTGACGGTGACCGACACGTCGCGCAGGCGCGACAGGTCGGGCGGAAGCAGCGCGTCGAGGGCGAGGAGGGCGGCGACAAGGATAAGTGCGGCAACGACCCCTCTCCCCCCTGGGGAGAGGGTGCCCGCGAAGCGGGCGGGTGAGGGGGGCTTCGGGGAACCGGGAACGAAAGCATCGCCAGCCGCCCTCACCCCACCCCTCTCCCCGGGGGGGAGAGGGGGAGTAGCGCCCCCTCCCCTGCTCATGCCCTACTCCACCGCATGCACGGTGATGCGCCCCGTCGCCTGCCGGGCGAAGAAGCGCGGCTTGTACATGTCCTCCACCACCGCACCGGGCAGCTCGTACGCCCCCGGCGTCACCGCGCGCACGAGGAAGGCGAGCTTGAACTTCGGCTCCTCCTCCGTCAGGTCGACGGCGGCGACGAAGCGGTCATCGCGCGCCTCCACCGCACGGGCGTAGGTGATGTCGGTCAGCCACGGCAGGTCGCCGGCCTCGGATGCGCCCAAGCGGGCGTTCTCGATCTCCCAGCCGGCCGGCAGCGGGTGGGTGACCACCGCCTGATGGTAAAGCTTGGTGCTCGCCTCGCCCTCCAGCACCACGACGAACACGTCGTTCTGGCGGATGGCGTCGAGGTTCAGCGGCTCGCCGGCGCGGGTGAAGAAGTTGCGCTTGACGCGCAGCCCCTCGCGCGCCGCCGGCTGCGGCTGTGCCGGGATGCCGGACACCGACACCGCCTGCCACACCGCGGCCCCGCCGCCGTTCGCCACCGTCACGCCCTCGGCCAGTTGCGCCGCGCTCGGCAGCAGGTTGAACGGATCGCCCTTCGGCCGCGCCCCTCCGGACAACGTGAGGTCGAGCGGCGCCGCCCCGCGCATCAGCGTGTCGGCCGCCAGCACGATCCACGCCTGCTCCTGCGTGCTGGTCAGCTTCGCCGCCGTCGCCGAGGCCGGCAGGCGGTCGATCAGCGCGGGCAAGCGCTTGCCCATCATCCCCGTCTCGGTCATCAGCGTCACCAGCGCCGCCGCGTCGCGCACGGTGGAGCCGTAGTCGACGTGCCAGGGCTCGCGCGCCAACTGCGATACGGCCGCCGCGAAGGCGCTCTCCGCCCGTTCCTTGTCGCCCAGGCGCGCCAGCGCGGCGCCCAGTTGCCCCTTGGACAGCGGCGAGGGCATCGCGTCGATGAAGGCGTCGTGCAGATAGCGCGTGGAGCCCGGCACGGCGACGCCGGCCAGCGCCAGCACGTGCAGCGCGTAGGCGCGGCTGGCCAGCGATTCCTTGGACCGGCCGCCGTCAATGGCGTGCTGGCGCAGCCACGCCAGCCCGTCGGCGAAGGGCTTCTCCGGCACCGGCCGGCCCTTGGCCTTGGCGCGCGCCAGGAACTCCATGGCGTAGGCGCTGATCCACGGATCGGCCTCGTCGCGGGCACTCCACAGGCCGAACGCGCCGTCGTAGCGCTGCTTGTCCAGCGTGCGGGCGATGGCGTTGTCCACGCGCCCGTCGAGCGTGTCGTCCGGCTTCGCCTGCCCGCCCAACGCCAGCTCCACATCGCGCACCACCAGCAGCGGCAGCGCCCGGCTGATGGTCTGCTCCGCGCAACCATACGGATAGCGGTCGAGCGCGCGTAGGATGCCCGCCACGTCGAACGGCGGGCCGGAGCTGAAGGTGGCCGACAGCCGCGCCGTACCCGGAAGGTAGGCGGCGACGTCGGCGGCCGACAGCGTGGCGCGGCCGCCCGGCGCGATCTGCTTCGCGACGAACTGGGTCTCCACCGGGCGCGACGGGCGCACGGTGATTTCGTAACCGCGCGACAGCGCCAGCCCGCCCGGCCCCTGCACGTCCAGCGCCACGCGCGCCACGCCGGCCGTGACGCCCTTCAGGGCCAGCGGGATGCTGCGCCGCTCGCCCGTCGGCAGGTCCACCGACAGGGCACCATTCTCGACGGCGACCCCGTCGCTGCCGGTGACGGTGACGCGGTAGGTGCCGGCCGCCGCCTCCACGTTGTGCAGCGCCAGCGTCAGGCGGCTGTCGTCGCCGGGCGCCAGGAAGCGCGGCATGACGGCCTCCGCCACCAGCGGATCGCGCACGGTCAGCTTGCCCGACGCCGAACCAACGCGGCCCTTGGAGAAGGCCACCGCCATCAGCCGCAGTTCGCCGTTGAAGTCCGGGATGTCCAGGCGCGCGCGCACCGTGCCGTCCGCCCCCACCTTCAGCGGCCCCTGGAACAGAGACACCACCGTGAACGGCACGACCGGCAACGCGGCCCCGCTGCCGTCGCCACCCTCGCGCAGCTTGCCGAACGGCCCGTCCAGCGCGTCGATCAGCCGGCCGTAGTCGTCGCGGATGTCGAGGCCCAGCAGGCGCTTGCCGAAGAACTGCTTGCCCGGATCGGGCGAAACGTAGTCGGTGAGGCGCAGGATGCCCTCGTCCACCGCCGCCAGCGTGACGTACGCGTCCTCGGCCGCGCCGCCGGCCACGGCCGGCGCCACCGCCACGCTGACCTCCACCGGCCCGCGCGGGCGCGTCACCTCCGGCGCCTGCAGCGCCACGTCCAGGCGCCGCACGGCCGAATCGATGCCCAGCCACGCCACGCCCACGGCCCGCACCGGCTGGCGCTCCTTGCCCTTGACCGGCGGGCGGTAGACGGTGGCGGTGACGTAGGCACCCGGCCCCCAGGCGGCGTCCACCGGCACCTCCACCGTGGTGCCCCCGGCCGGCACGCTCAGCGTGCGCGCCTCGAACAGGCGGTCGGTGGCCACGGTCAGCAGCACCTCGCCCGCGAACGGCGGGGTGATGCGCACGCGCGCCGCCTCGCCCGGCCGGTAGGCCGGCTTGTCGGCGACGACCTCCAGCGTGTCCGGCGTGTCGGCGGCGTTCTCGGCCATCTGCCAGCCGACGGCGAAGCGCACCGAACTGGCGACGCCGCTCGCCTTGTCCATCACCTCCAGCCGGTAGCGACCGAAGGGCTGCGTGCCCAGCGCCAGCACCGCCGGCTTGTCCGCCGCCGCGTCCAGCGTGCCCGCCTTGCGCGCGATGTCGCGGGTGTGGGCGCGGTAGGTGTAGCGGCCGTTCTGCATGTACCACTGGAAGGTCGTATGCTCCTCGACCAGTTCCCAGGCAAGACCCGGCTTGGCGATCGACGCACCATCCGGCGCCACGGCGATCACGTCGAAGGCGGCCTCCTGCCCCTCGGCGATGCGCGGCCCCTCGAAGCGCTGGCGGATGCCGACGGCGTAAGCCTTGCTGCGCACCGGCAGCGAGATGGCGGCGCGTGTCGGCCGCCCGCCCGGTTCCGTCACCGTGACGCGCACGTCGGCGCGCAGCGGGCGCGTCACGTCCGGCAGCGTGGGCAGCTTGACCGGCAGGCGCGTCTCGCCCTGCGCGTCGGTGACCGGGAATTCCAGCTCCTCCAGCTTCGGCGTCACGTTTTCCGTCACCAGCCCGAAGCGGAAGCCCTTGTGCTGCGGATAGGGGGCGGGGTCGGCCTTCAGCGACACCTCCGCCGTGCCCGGCAGGCCGGCGGCCGGCGGGCCGTAGAGGAAGCGGCCCTTGACCAGCAGGTCGTACGGCTTGCCCACCTCGATGAAGGAGGCGGGCGGCGTCAGGTCGACGGCCAGGCGCTCGGGCACGAAATCGTCGACCTGGAAGGTGGTCTGGCCGACCGGCTTGCCTTTGGGGTCGGCGAAGACCTGCACGGTCCAGCCGCCCAGCGGCGCGGTGCGCGACAGCGCCAACGGCAGCGTGAAGCCGCCCGCCGGCGCGGCGTTTGGCGTCCCGGCATAATACTCGGTCCCGCTCGGCCGCAGCACCTTCACCGTCAGGGGAAAGTCCTCGATCGCGTCGGTCTTGTCGTCGCGCAGCAGGGCCGCGATGTGCACCGTCTCGCCCTGGCGGTAGACGCCACGCTCGGTGTAGACGAAGGCGTCCATCGGCCCCGGTGCCGGCCGCCCGCCGACGCCGCGGTCGGACAGGTCGAAGGCGGCGTTGGTCAAATTCAGCAGCGCGTAGTCCGCCCCCGCGTAGGCCATCACCGCCAGCGGCGCGTTGCCGCCGGTGCCGCGCGCCAGCCCCGGCGCGAAGCGGGCGCGGCCCAGCTCGTCCGTCGTCACGCGCGCCAGTTCGGCGTTGTTGCGGGCCACCAGCGCCACCGACACGCCGGGCATGGGCTTCGCCGTGGCGAAGGAACGGGCGAAGACGGTGATGCCGTCCGCACCCTCGAACGCCGTCAGGCCAACGTCGGTGACCAGCACCCACTGCGTCGCGCGGTCGTACGGCATCTCGCCTTCCGGCACGTCCACCGGTTCGGCGGTGACGACGTACAGGCCGGGCTTGGGCTCCGGCACCATGGCGCGGAAGGGCAGCGCCGTGGTCACCTCGCGGTTGCGCTCGGTCCCCACGTCCATGCGGCCCTGCCAGACCATCTCGCCGTCTCCATCGGCGATCTCGTCGCGGTTGTAGCGGTTCAGCGGTTCCAGCAGCCGGCCGGAGCGCATGTCGGCCGTCAGGTTGCGGTCGTTGATGCGCAGCACCTTCACCGCGACGCCCTGCAGGTTCACGGTGACCAGCGGGATGCCGTCCGCCCCCGCGCGCGGCAGGATGAAGGCGTTGCCGCGGAAGGCCGCCAGCGGCCGGCGGTCGGCGACGCGCAGGCGCTGCACGTCGTCGGCCTTCAGCGCCAGCCCGTCCGCCCCCGGCAGGCCCTGGCGCAGGGTGACGGCGTAGCCGCTGCCGTGGCTCAGGCCCCCGATGCACAGCGTGTCGCCGCGCGCGTTCACCGGCGCCTTCGGCACCGCCGGTTCAATGGCGACGAAGTCGGCGAAGCGGATGCCCTTCTGGTCGCTCAACTGGTCGGAGAAGCGGATGCAGGCGCGCGGCACCGCCTGGTCCGAGTCGATTCGCACCGACCTCACCGTCAGCCCGACGCGCTGGCGCAGCGCCTGGATGCGCGCGTCCAGCCCCGGTGCGCGCACGTCCAGCGCCACGCCGGAATCCTTCGGCTTCGCCACCGTCACGATCTCCCGCGCCGCCTGCAGCGCGGCCTCAGGCCGGTCGAACACCTCGTCCAGCAAGGTCAGCAGCCGCCACAGCGCCGTCACCGACTCGTCGGCGCTGGCGGCACTCTGGTAGGCGGTGAAGGCCGCCTGCAGCGCGCGGTCCCGGTTCGGCTTGGGAAGCTGCAGCCACGCCTCGCCCAGCGCCAGCCACGTCGCGGTGTTGTCGTGGCCCAGCGCCACGGCGGCTTCCAGCCCGCTCACCGCCTTCGGCCAGTCGCGCTTGGCGACCGCCGCCTGGGCGTCGCGCAACGCCTTGTCGCGTTGCTGCGGGGTGACCTGCGGCGGCGCCTTGAGGCGGACGGAGGAGGCGTAGTTGCCCGCGTCGTTGCCCAATCCCGGCGGATCGAACTCCGCCAGGGCCGGATGCGCGGGAAGCAGGACCAACAGGCAGAGCCAGAACAGCACGAGCACGCGGGCCATGGCGGCGCCTTCCGGGAAGGGTGCGGGTGCGCCGAGCTTAGCAGCATCCGCATCGGCCCACGAGAGGAAGCCGGCGGGACGGAGCCGGACGCCGCCCTCATCCGTTATCGTTTTCGGGAGGGGGAGACGCGACCATGCCCGGACCATTCGACGCGACGCTCGACACACGACAGAGCCTGTTCGCGGCACTGCTCGCCGCCCGCCGCCGGCGCGGCGCTTCCATACCCATCGTCGAGGACGCCGAGCGCCAGCCGATGACCTACGGCCGGCTGATCCTCGCCAGCGTGGCGCTGGGCCGGCGGCTGGCACGCTTCACCCGGCGCGGCGAGGTGGTGGGCGTGCTGGTGCCCAACGCTGCGGCGGTGGCGGCGGTGTTCTTCGCCCTGCAGGCCTACGGCCGGATCCCCGCCATGCTGAACTTCACCATGGGGGAGGAGGCGCTGCGCTCCGCCTGCGCCACCGCGCGCATCCACACGGTGCTGACCTCCCGCCGGTTCGTCGCGGCGGCGAAGCTGGAACCGATCATGGAGGCGCTGGGCACGGTGGCCGTGATCCGTTACCTGGAAGACCTGCGGCGCGAGGTCGGCTTCGCCGACACGCTGCCGGGCGTGCTGATCAGCCGCGTGCCGGCGCTGCCCCTGCTGACGCAGCCGCAGCCGGACGAGACGGCGGTGGTGCTGTTCACCTCGGGATCGGAGGGAATGCCCAAGGGGGTTGCGCTCAGCCACGCCAACATCCTCTCCAACATCGCGCAGATCACGCAGGTGGTGGAGTTCCTGCCCACCGACCGCGTGGTGAACCCGCTTCCCGTGTTCCACAGCTTCGGCCTGACCGACGGGCTGCTGCTGCCGCTGCTTCTGGGCATCCCCACCATGCTGCACCCCAACCCGCTGCAATACCGCGCGGTGGCCGAACTGGTGGCGGCCGTGCAGGGCACCATCCTGTTCGGCACCGACACCTTCCTGTCCGGCTACGCCCGCGCCAGCCGGGAGCGCGAGCTGGCCTCGGTCCGCTTCGCCGTGGCCGGGGCCGAGCCGGTGCGCGACGCCACCCGCGCCGCCTACCGCGAGCGCTTCGGCGTCACCATCCTGGAGGGATACGGCACGACGGAGACGGCACCGGTGCTGGCGCTCAACACCCCGACGCACAGCCGCCCCGGCACCGTCGGCCGCCTGCTGCCGGGGATCGAACACCGGCTGGAGCCGGTTCAGGGCGTGCCGGAGGGTGGCCGGTTGCTGGTGCGCGGCCCCAACGTCATGCGCGGCTACCTGACGGCGGAGCGGCCAGGCGCCCTGCTGGCGCCGCCCGACGGCTGGCACGACACCGGCGATATCGTGTGCATGGACGCCGACGGCTACGTCCGCATCCTCGGCCGGGTCAAGCGCTTCGCCAAGGTCGGCGGCGAGATGATTTCGCTCGCCACCGTCGAGGCGCACGCCGCCCGCCTGTGGCCGGAGAATGTCCACGCCGCCCTCACCCTGCCCGATGCCCGGAAGGGCGAGCGCATCGTCCTGGTCACCGATTGCCCACACGCCACACGCGAGGCGCTGGTCGCCCACGCCCGCGCCCACGGCATCGCCGAGATCGAGGTGCCCAAGGCCGTTCTGGTGGTGGAGGCGATCCCCACGCTGGGGTCCGGCAAGACCGACCGGCCGGCGATAAGGCGTCTGGCGGAGGAGCGGTTGGGGTAGCGAGAGGCGGGGAAAGGAGAATTACGCCACCGCCCCGTGCAGCCACACCACCCAGAACGCCAGCGCCAGGTACGGCCCGAACGCCAGCGGCACGCCGTGCACCGCCGCCCCCGTCACCCACCCGCGCACCAGCGTCACGGCCAGCCCCGAAAGCGCCGCCAGCAGCACCACCGACGGCAGCCCGGCCAGCCCGACCCAGGCGCCGGCCGCGGCAAGCAGCTTGGCATCGCCCAGCCCCAGCCCGTCGCGCCCGCGCAACCGCCGGTAACCGGCCGCCAGCAGCGCGAAGGCGCTGTAGCCCAGCACCGCCGCCAGCGCGTGGTCGAGGAGGACGGCGTCATCCGGCACCTCCCACCACGTCACGGCGAGGCCCGCCGGGATCAGCGGCAGCGTCAGAACGTCCGGCAGGCGATGCTCGCGCGCGTCGATCAGCGACATTGCCAGCAAGGACCAGCCGAGAACGCATCCCGCCGGCACCAGCCACGGCGGCAGCGCCAGCCACGCCCATACGGCGGCAGCCGCGCCGAGAGCCGCCGCAGGCACCGTCATGGAATCGGCTTGGGCGGCGGCGTGTTCATGGAGCGCAGGCGGCCCATCAGCTCCTGCGTCAGGCGGCGGGCGTCGTCGCCGTTGCGCACCACGCGCGGGGTGATGAACACGATCAGCTCGCGCCGGGTGCTGCGGTTGTCGGTGGTGCTGAACAGGTTGCCCAACACCGGTATCTCCGCCAGCACGGGGATGCCGCTGCGCCCCTCGCTGCCGTCGTCGGAGATCAGGCCACCCAGCACCACCGTCTGCGCGTTCGGCACGGTGACCGAGCTTTCGATGCGCCGCTGCGAGATGGTCGGCGTCAGCGGGTCCTCGGACGAGGTGCGGGCGACGTTGCTCACCTCCTGCGCCACCTCCATGGCCACGTTGCCGCCGGCGTTGATGCGCGGCGTCACCGTCAGGATCACGCCGGTGTCGCGGTAGTCCACGCTGTTGACGATGGGCGGGGTGGACGCCTGCGTGCTGATCAGGCGTTGTGTGAGCACCGGCACCTGATCGCCGACCTTCAGCATGGCCGTCTGGTTGTCGCGCACCACCACCTGCGGCGAGGAGACGACGCGCACCTTCGTCACCGCGTCCAGCGCGTTCAGCACCACGCGCGGGTCGCCCACCGTGCCGGCGATGAGGTTGAGGCCGGGCAGTTCCGGCTGCGGCACGAGGGTGTTGAGGTTGTTGGTCAGCGCCGCCAGCGATCCGTTGGACCCGAGAATCCCGTTGCCCTTCAGGAAATACTGCACGCCGAAGCGCAGCGCGTCGTTCAACGTCACCTCGGCGATGGTCGCCTCGATCAGCACCTGGGCGGCCGGCACGTCCAGCCTGTTGATCGCCGATTCGATCAGCCGATACTCGGCCGGGGTCGCCATGATGACCAGCGCGTTGTTGGTGTCGTCGGCGACGATGCGCGTGCCGCCCCCGCCGCCGTTTCCGGAATCATCCACCCCGGCGTCCGGCGAGGCACCACGCGCCGACGCCCCGCCCGGCGCCACCGCCCGCCCGGTGACCACCGCACCGGTTCCCATGCCGCCGCCGCCCGGCCGCGATGCGGGTGCCGTGTCCGCCGCCCCGCCGGTGACCGGCGCCACGGCCATGCTCTCGGTGCCGACCTGCACGCCGCGCGTGCCGGGCGGCAGCAGCGAGCCGGCACCCGCCCCGCCCGCCGCGTCGCCCGCGCCGCCCTGGCCGAACACGCGCCCGAGCACCCGCGCCAGATCCCTCGCCCGCGCATGCTGCACGTTGTGCACGTAGATGGAGCGCTCGCCGTCGCCGCCCTGGTCCAGGGCACGCACCCAGCCGGCCACCTGGTCCAGCAGGCGGCTGCGCCGCGTTACCACCATAACCGCGTTCAACCGGTCGATGGGCATGAGGCGGTAGAGCCCCGGCCCGGCGTTCGGCTCGTTGCTGTTCAGGATGACTTCCAGCTCGTCGATCAGCGCCTTCGGCCCCGCCCGGTTCAGCGGGAAGATGCCGACCGACTGTCCGGCCAGCCAGTCCTGGTCGAACGCCTCGGCGGCTTCGGTCAGCGTCGTGCGATCGGCGGAGCCGCCGGTGATCGCCAGCAGGTTGCCCTCCGGCAGCACCTGGAGTGCACCCGGCACGCCGTACAGCGGCTCCAGCAGGCGCTTGAGCGTGTCGGCGCTGGTGTGGCGCGGCGCGTAGAGGCTGACCCCCACCCCCGGCGCGCCGGGCGGTACCGGCTGGCCGCCGGGCCGCGCCTCGGCGGCGGGGACCACGCGGTGCAGGGTGCCGTCGCGCACCAGCGCCGCACCGTTCATGCGCAGCGCCGTCTCCAGCGTCGCCAGCGCCTCGTCCCGCGTCAGCGGCCGGCCGCCGGACAGCGACACCGTGCCCTGCACCCGCGGGTCGAGCGCGTAGGGCACATTCAGGATATCGCCCAGCACCGCCCGCACCACGGCCGGCAGGCTGGTGTCGGCGAAGTTCAGCTCGATGGTGGCCGGGCCGCCCGACGCCGGCCGGGGCGCCGGGGCCGGCGGGCGGTCGCTGCCGCGCACGATGATCGGATTGGCCGGCGGGCGCACGGTCGGACCGGGGCGGGCCTGAGGCTGCGGCGGGCTTAAGGCCGGCGCGCCGGCGACGTTGAGGCCCAGGTCGCCCACGGTCTGCGCCAGCATCGGCCGCTGGTCGCCACGCTCCGTGCGCTGGCACCCGGCGGACAGCAGCACCGCCGCGGCGAGGGCCGCGGACAAGCTGACGCGTGCGTGACTTCGGCTCAGGACCATGCCCCTCCCGGCGTGCGGTTCGGAAAGCTCCGTAGGTTGGGTTGAGCCCCAGGCGAAACCCAAACCTACGAGCGGATCCGAAAAATACTGCGGTCTCCGAATAGTCCGCGCGCCGGATTCGCCGCAAGCGATAATCACACCGTCCCGCACGAACGCCACGCCCCGTTGCAGGCCGGCACCCATGCCATCGCCACGGCGGCACGTTGACAAGCGCTTTCACCAAATGAAAGGATCGGGACGCGGCCGGAACGAACGCACACGAAACAAGGCGGCCGGAAGGGAGGGGGCATGGACGCGGCAACCCCGCCGGTCCACAGAATCGGTCCGAGGGACGCCGTCCCAACGGACCGGGCCGGCTTCGCGACCCGCGAGGAGACGCGGCGCGGCGCGGCGGCGCTCGGCCTGCCCTACGCGCCGCCGGAACGCCTGACCGCGCCGCCCCCGGAGGCTGCCGCCGTCTCCGCCACCTTCCTGCGCACCGCCCGCGCCTTCCCCTTCGCCGTCGAGCACGGGCGCCTGCTCGTCGCCCTGGCCGACCCGCAAGACGCCGCCACCGTGGAAGCGCTGGAGGTCGCCACCGGCCTGCCCGTGCAGCCGCACGCCGCCTTCCCCGCCGACATCGAGGCGGCGCTGGAACGCTGCGGCGGCCCCAGCGCGCTGGAGCGCATCGTCGCCGATTTCGAGAGCGGCGGCGCACCGGAGGAGGACGTCGACCAGCTCAAATCCCTGGCCAGCGAGGCGCCCGTTGTCCGCCTCGTCAATCACCTGATTTCCGAGGCGGTGCGCCAGGGCGCTTCCGACATCCACATAGAACCGTTTCCGGAGGCGCTGCGCGTGCGCCTGCGCGTCGACGGCGTGCTGCGCGAGATGGAGCCGGCCCCCGTCCGCCTCGCCCGCGCCGTGGTGTCGCGCGTCAAGATCCTCGCCAACCTCAACATCGCCGAACGCCGCCTGCCCCAGGACGGGCGCATCGGCCATCGCACAAATGGTCGTCCGATCGACCTGCGCATCTCCACCCTGCCCACCGTGCACGGGGAGAGCGTCGTCATCCGCCTGCTCGATCCCGCCGCCGGGCTGCGCCCGCTGTTCGACCTGGGCTTCGGCCCCGATGAGGAGGCGGTGGTGCGCCGCCTGATCGGCGCCCCGCACGGCATGGTGCTGGTCACCGGCCCGACCGGGTCCGGCAAGACGACGACGCTGTACGCCGCGCTGAACCTGATCGACGCCGCCACGCGCAAGATCCTCACCGTCGAGGACCCCGTCGAATACCACTTGGCCCGCGTCAATCAGGTGCAGGTAAAGCCCGCCATCGGCCTGGACTTCGCCGCCGTGCTGCGCGCCCTGGTCCGTCAGGACCCCGACGTCATCATGATCGGCGAGATGCGCGACCACGAGACGGCGGAGATCGCCGTGCACGCGGCGCTCACCGGCCACCTCGTGCTCACGACGCTGCACACCAACTCGGCCGCGGGGGCCATTACCCGCCTGCTCGACATGGGGGTTGAGCCGTTCCTGCTGACCTCCACCGTGCGCGCGGTGATCGGCCAGCGCCTTGTCCGCGTGCTGTGCCGCCACTGCAAGGACACGCAGCCCGACGGCACCGCCCGCCCGGTGGGCTGCGAGCGCTGCGGCAGCACCGGGTACGCGGGCCGCATGGGGCTCTATGAGCTGCTGATCATGGACGAGCCGCTGCGGGCGCTGACCATGCAAAGCGCCGGGGCGGACGTGCTGGAGGCGCAGGCCTGCGCCGCCGGCATGGTGACGCTGCACGCCGACGGCCTCGCCAAGGTGGCGCGGGGGTTGACCACGCTGGAGGAGGTCCGTCGCGTGACGGACGTGTGGTAGCGGCATGCCGGTCTTCACCTACAAGGCCCTCACCCCCGCCGGCGAGCCGCGCGACGGCCGCATGGAGGCGCGCGACGCCAAGTCGGTGATCCGCCACCTGCAAACCCAGGGACTGCTGCCCGTCGAGGCGCGCCCGGCCGGTGCCGCCGCGCGCGGCCCACGCAAAGCGCCGATGCGCGATCTGGCGCTGGCGGTGCGCGAGTTGGCGATGCTGCTGGGTGCCGGCCAGACCATCGAGCAGGCCCTGGCGCTGATGGCCTCCACCGCCGGTCCGGCGTCGCTCCGCCCGCGCCTCGCCGCGGCGCTGGACCGGCTGCGCGGCGGCGGCGGGCTGGCCGACGCGCTGGAGGCCGACGGCGGCTTCCCGCCGGTGGTTGTCGCCATGGTCCGCGCGGGCGAGGCCAGCGGCCAGTTGGAAACCGTGATGGCCGAACTGGCCGACCTGCTGGACCGCGCCGTGAAGCTGCGCGACCAGTGGGGTTCGGCGCTCGCCTACCCCACCATCCTCGTGGTGGCGTCGGTGTGCGCGGTCACGCTGCTGCTCACCCTGGTGGTGCCGCAGTTCGAGCCGATGTTCGCCGGGGCGCGGCAGGCCCCGCCGTGGTCCACGCAGGTGGTGCTGGCCGCATCCCAGGCGCTGCGCGCGCACGGCACGGAACTGCTGGTCGCCGTTCTCGTCCTTTTGCTGGCCGTGCCGGCCGTGACGCGCCGCTTCGCCCCGCCGGGGTGGTGGGAGGGGGCGGTGCTGCGCCTGCCCGGCGTCGGGCCGCTGGTGGCGGCCGCCTCCACGGCGCGCTTCGCCCGCACCCTGTCCGTGCTGCTGACCAGCGGCGTGGCGCTGCCCACCGCGCTCACCCTGGCCGGCGCCGTGCCGGGCCTGCGCCGCTTCGCCCAGGCCGCCGACGCCATGCGCGCCGGGGTGGCCGAGGGGCGCGGCCTCGCCGCCGCCCTGCCGCCCGGCGCGCCGCTGCCGCCGGTGGCCGTGCAACTGCTGCGCGTCGGCGAGGAGGGCGGGCGTCTGGACGCCGTGCTGCGCCACCTCGCCGACCTGCTGGACGCCAAGGTGGAGCTGGCGGTGAAGCGCCTGCTCACCGTGCTCGAACCCGCCATCATCCTCCTGTTGAGTGCCATCATCGGGGGGATCGTCGTTTCCATCCTCGTCGCGGTCGTGTCGATCAATGAACTCGCCTTCTGAACGCAAAGCGAAACCCCGCCCCCATACATTGAGAGGGGATGCCGGCTTCACGCTGATCGAGCTGCTGGTCGTGCTGGTCATCCTCGGCCTGCTGGCCGGCATGGTCGGCCCGCAGGTGCTGGGCTACGTCGGCTCTTCCAAGAGCAAGGCGGCGCGCGTGCAGATCGAACAGATCGCCGCCGCGCTCGACCTCTACCGCCTGGACGTCGGCCGCTATCCCACCTCGCAGCAGGGGTTGAAGGCGCTGGTCGAGGCGCCGGGCGGCGTGAAGGGCTGGAGCGGACCCTACCTCGCCAAGGGCGGCGTGCCGGCGGATCCATGGGGCAACCCGTACACCTACAAGGCCCCCGGCCGCGCCCGCCCGTTCGACATCACCAGCCTGGGCCGCGACGGCCGCGAGGGGGGCGATGGCGAGGACGCCGACATCGGCCTTTGATCGGGGGGGCTCTGACGCCGGTTTCACCCTGCTGGAGCTGCTGGTGGCGCTGACGCTGGCCGGCGTGCTGCTGGCGCTGGTGCCGCCGGCACTCGGGCGCGGTTCCGACGCCGCGCGGCTGCGCGGGGCGGCGACGGTGATGGCACGCACGCTGGCGCTGGCGCGCAGCGAGGCGATCCTGACGGGACGCGAGTCCGCCTTCGTCATCGACTTGGACGGCCGCCGCTTCGGCCTCGCCGGCCGCGCGGCGGAGGCGACCTTCGCCCCGTCCGTCCGCGTCGAACTGACGGTCGCGGCGCGGGCCGTGCGCGGGCGCACCGCCGCCATTCCCTTCCACCCCGACGGCAGTGCCGGCGGCGGCGAGATCCGCCTGAGCAACGCGGCCGGATCGGCGGTGCTGCGCGTCGACTGGCTGACCGGCCGCGTCGAGACGACGGGCCTGCGATGACCCGCAAGGACGCCGGCTTCAGCCTGATCGAGGTGCTGGTGGCCCTGGCCGTGCTGGCGGTGGTCGCGGGTGCGGGCTGGCAGGCCTTCGCCACCGGCATCGCCGCCACCACCCAAGCCGACCGCCGCGCCCGCGCCGTGACCGTGGCCGAAGCCCTGCTGGCCGGCGCGCTGGTGCAACGACCGCTCAAGGTCGGCGAACGCAACGGCGCCGAGCAGGGCTTCCGCTGGACGGTGAGCGTGCGCCCGCAGCACGATCCCGACACCGCGTGGCTGCCGTCGCGCGGGTTGGCGCTGTACGCCGTGACCGCCACCGTCCGCTGGGAGGGCGGGCGCGAGCTGACGCTGTCCACGCTGAAGCTGGAGGGGGTGCGGTGAACAAGGTTTGGCCCTCACCCCGACCCTCCCCCGCTGGGCGGGGGAGGGTTTTCCTCTCCCTCCTCCGCCCAGCGGGGGAGGGTTGAAGCGCGAAATTTGAAATTGGAGTGAGCGACGCATAAACCTGGAGCACCTTCAGGCGCGCCTTAAGGGGTGTCTGGAACGCCGTCACTGTACGTCACTCCGTGTCGCTACCGGCACGCAAAAATGAACGGCGCCACGCCTGCGGACGGAGCGCCGTTTGTGTGTGCGTCAGGGCCGGGCGAGACTGGTGGCGGGCATGGTGCCGCCTAGCTCCTAAGCGGCGCCGGGCCAACCCGCCTCGGCCTGCTCATCGTAGATGGCCAGCACCTCCTCCATCGTGTCGGCTGCGTCGATCAGCGCGCCGATGGCCTGTTCGCGGGCGAAGCACGCGCGGACATGCGCGCCCACCGCCCGGCCGACGGCCTGCATCTGCGCGCCGGTGAGCGTCACCCACCCGCTGGCCGCCTTGAACGCCACCGGGGCTTCCGGCTCCAACTGTGCCAGCGCCACGGCATTGCCGATCATGGCTTGGCTCTCGCGATCAGTGCGCAGCTTGGTCCCGCCCGGCAGCGTGAGCCCGCCGGTCTCCGCGCGGAACCGGCGGGTCGCGACGCGGGCCTTGGCCTGATCCCGGAGGTAGGTCATCGACGGAGGCTCAACCGCGTCCGTCCCGCCCACAACATAGGCGTGATCGACCCATGCCCGGAGGTATTCGGGTACGGCCACCCATCGGAAGTCCTGGTGGTAGCGGCCGGCTGGATTGTCGGCGACGAACTCGACGCAAGTGTCGTCTTCCACGCGCGCCCACATGCTCATTCATCTCCCCATGAAATCCACACCGCGCCAGCACCGCCCGGTTGCCCGGACATGATGCCCCCGGTTGGACCGCCTAAGCCGCCGGCGCCATATACAATCCCGTTGATCGTCGCCTCGGACTGGACCCACGCGAAGTTGACGTCGCCTCCAATCCCCACACCAGAAGCGCCAACGCCGCTCAGGTTGTCGGTTGCGCCGGCCTTCCCGCCGGTAGCGGACACGAAGATGCCGAATGACGACGCACCGCCGTTGCTCTGCGCGGCGCCGCCAGCCCCGACCACAACCTGTATAGGCTGGCCGGGGGTCACGGCGACGCTGGTCTTGATGGCGATGCCGCCGCCGCCGCCCGGCGCGCCCTGCTCGTTCCATCCGTCGTGCGGGTTTGTGTCGTTGCCACCGCCACCGCCGCCGCCGATGCACTTCTTGACCCTCACGGAGGTGACGCCGGCTGGAGGGTAGAACTGGTATGTCCCGGCCAAGCTGAAAAGCTGGTATCCAGTCGGCAACACGGTGGTGAATGAGGTTGGCGCGGACCACGCCCCCCATCCCGTCGCCGCGCCCTTATGCCGCGCCCGCCAGTAGTACAGGGTAAGGCCGGCAATGTCGGGGTCCGTCGGCACGGCGTGGCTGGTCAGGTCGGCCGTCTCGCCGCTGTCGTAGACCACCGCCGTGAACGCCGCATCGGTGGCGATCTGGTACTGCGACTTGGTGTGCGTATCGGCTCCACCCAAGAGGAAGAACGCCGAAATCTGCAACGTCGGCGTGACGGATACGCCTGTTGCGCCAGCAGCCGGCGCCCCGTTCACCGGGGCTTCGGCGCGGGCCTGGACGGTGAATGGCGTCGCAGTCGACCATTCGGACCACCCCAGCGCGATGCCTTTGTGCCGAACGCTGAAATAGTAGGTGGTGACGGTGGACAGCGGCGTTGCAACCGCGTGACTGGTCAGGTCGGCCGTCTCGCCGCTGTCGTAGATCACGGCTGACATGGCAGCGTCCGTGGCGATTCGCCATTGGCTGTTGCTATGCGCGTCGGCGCCGCCGGCCACGCTGAACGCCGACGACTGCAAGGTCGGAACCACCGCCACGCCAGTGGCGCCCGCGGCCGGCGCCACGTTGAGCGGTCGCCGAATGTAGGTGAACGTGTCACTGGTGGTGAACCCGGCCGGCGCGCTCCACGCGGACCAATTGCCGTCCGCGTCCTTGTACCGCAGCCGGCAGAAATACACGGTGTCGGTGGCCAGAAGGCCAGCGGTCACGGTGTGCGCCACGACGCCCGATCCGGCCAGTTCGTCCAGGACCAGCGTGGCGAAGTCGTCGCGCGTCGACACCTGGAACTGCGCCTCCGCCTGCGCGATGCCGTAGAGCGAGCGGTACGCCGTGCCGGTGATCGTGGGCGTCTCGCCGACGCTCACGGCGCCCGTCGCCGGGGCGACGACGGCCGGGCGCTGGACGAAAGCCGCGACGCCGGCCAGCGGCGCCGTGCACACGACGATGTGGTCGATCCGCACAGGCAGGCTGGACGGCCCCGCGGTCACGTCGATCCGCAGCTCCAGGGCGCCGCCGTTGACGGACCAGATTTCGTCCCGCGTGCCCGGCGCAGCTTCGGTCACGTCCAGCAGCGTGGCCGGGACCCACGCCCCCCCGCCGGGCGCCCGCGTCGCCACCGTCAACGCGCCGTCCGTGGCGTCGCGGCGAATGACGATCCGGCCGTCGTCGTAGTACCGCAGCACGTCGACCGGCTGCGACAGGTAGACGGACCCCGGCGCGGCCATGGCGAAGCCGGCGCCCACCGCCCACGTGGTGCGCGACAGCGTTCCGCCCGCCACGGTCACGGCCACGTCCGCCGACGCCCGGAACCGGGTGGGCGACAGGATTTCCGCCACCTGCACGACGGCCGCAAGCCCGGCCCCGGTGGCGATGGCGTAAGCCTCGCCGACCCGCAGCGGCGCCGTGGACGACACGTCGACGCTGTCGTCACCCGCCACCGTGGCGACACCGCCCAGCGCCGGAATGTCGCGCAGCACGTAGCGGCCGGCGAAGAGTTCGGCGGCAAAGCCCTCGTCGTTGTAGAGCCAGAACAGACCCAGCGCGCGGGCCACGGCGGCGGCGTCGGACACTTCCAGCACGTCCAGGCGGTCGCCGTGGTCGGTCAAGACCGCTTCGGCCGTCACCAGCCGGTCGCGAAGGTGTTCCGTCCGCTCGGCCAGCGCTTCGTGTGGCCGGTTGTCGACGCCGCCGAGCCCGCCCTCAACCGGGTCGTCTTCGGCGATCACGGGCACGGGCGGGAAGCCAGGGGTGACGTAGGTCGGGATGCTGTCAGTCATGATCACACCTGAATGTCGAAATAGTCGCCGATGCCCAAGTCGTCGGTGATTTCCAGCGGCGGGCCGACGCGGCGGGCCACCATGCGACCGTCGACGGACAGCAGCCCGATTTCGCGTATCTGCGTGCCGATGGGGGCGCCGCCCGGTTCCAGGAGGAAGTGCAAGCGAAGCGTGCGGCCGTCCGGCCGCATTTCCGCCTGCAAGACGGCACGCTCAATCGGGTCGGTGATCACCGCCGCTTCGGCCTCGCCGGACGTGCCGAAATGAACGCGCGTGAGGATCGGCGCAAGCAAGGCCCGCGTGACGGCGTAATACTCGGGACGAAGCGTCGTCGCCATAGTGGGGTCACCTCGTGTGTTCGAGTGGGGAAAGCGTCACGCTGCCGCGCCCGCGGCATCGACCCATCCGGCGCCAGACCACCAGACGGCCTTGTTGATCGTGGTGTCGAAGTAGGACATGCCGGCGTGATCCGTCGTCAGAGCGGAACCGTCGGCGCGCAACGGCCGGTCGGCGGTGGGGCCGCTGCGGACCAGCGACACCGGAAGCCACCCGGTGCCGTCGGTCTCTGGCGTGGCCTTGACCCACAGCCCGGACGGGTAGGTCATGGCGCTGTGCGGGTGCCGGTGCAACACGATGGAGCCGGCCCCGGCGCGGATACGCCCGTTCGGCGTCTCGGTCGACCACCCGACGATGGCGTTGTGCTCCTGCGTCCCGATGTTCGTCAGAACGTGGGCGCCACCCCAATAGTGCTGCGAATAATCCTGCGTCGCGTCGAACTGCGAGCGCTCGCCGATGGTGAACCCGTTCTGCTGCTGGATATTATGCCCACCGCTGGCGGACACCGGGTTCCGGCCGATGTAGACGAAATCCATGTTGGTGGCGGTGGCGGCGAGCTGGAGCCAATGGGCCGTCCAGCCGCGGCACGGGTTGCCGTCGAAGACGACATACGAGCTGTCCAGGATGAGCGCGCCGATGCTGCCGGTGCCGCGCCCGTCCAGCACGTTGCCGCGAACGGTGGTGTGGTCGGCGTTCTGGATCCAGATGCCCACCGTGCCGGCCGCGTTGCTCTCAACCGGGTTGCCGGTGACGGCCGTTCCGGTGTTCCCGATGACAAAGACACCATAGTTGTTGTTGCGGCAGGTGTTGCCGATGACGCTGTTGTTCCGGCCGCCAGTGCCGTTGACCGCCACGCCGGTCCCGATGGTGCCGTTGCCGCCGGCCACGGCGGTGTTCCCGGTGGCCGTCGTGTTCTCGCACCCGGCCAGTTCAATGCCGAAGGCGGAGTAACCACGGCAGGTGTTGCCCGACACCGAGCCGTCGCGCTGCTTGTCGAAGCTGATGCCGTGTGCGCCGCCGATCACGGTGTTGCCGACGGCGGACATGCCGTCGCCGCCGCCCCAGATCTCGATGCCAAGCCCCGTCCCGGCCGGGTGGAGAACAACGGTGCAGCCGTGGACTTTGCCGGACTGCCACCGTTTGCCCGTCGTGCTGTTCGTCACCAACTGGATGCCGCTGTGGCCGACCACGGCGGAGCGGTCCACGTACACGCCTTGGATGTCCCACCCGGTCACGTCCACGTCGGTGCAGAACCCGACGATGGCCGACTTGTCCGTGTTCTCCACGCGGGCGCCTTTGATCGACACGTCCGAAGCGTCGTGCGCCAGGATGCCGACGTTGGTGGCGTCCTTCACCGTGACGCCGGAGATGGTCAGCCGGTCCGCGCCCGTGGCGTGGATGCAATTGCACTCAGCCGTCTGCGCCGCCTTGGCGCCGTCGATGATACCGACGCCGCACACGGTTACATCGGGCGCCGTGATGACCAGCAGGTCGGCGTTGGCCCCCGCCTTCAGCCGTAGCGTGGCACCACGCGCGATGACCCACCGCTGCCCCGGCACCGACAGCGTGACCGTCGACAGCGCGTACACGCCCGGAGGCACCACCACGGTCCCGGCGACCCCGGCCGCGTCGCGTGCCGCGTGGAATGCCGCCGCGTCATCAGCCACGCCGTTTCCGGCCGCGGCGTGTTTGCGCACCGTGACCACGTCATTGCGGAACATCAGGTCGGTGATTTCCTCCCTTGCCGTTCCCAGCGCGCCATGCAGTTGGCTCAAGCGCGGGGTGGCGGTGTCCCCGAACAACTCCGGGTCGAAGGCGTCGGCATCAATGGTGCTGCCCATATCACAAGCTCCAGGCTGTCAAGCCGCCGTCCCATCGGGTCGCCCCATCGTCCCAGGCGATGGAGGAGGCCACAGACGGCGGCGCGGTGTGTGTCACGGTGATTGTCAGGCGGGCTGTCAGGGTCGGGGCGATGCGCCGCGCTCCGTAGCGCGTGCCGTCGCCGCGCGACCGCATGCCGTTGTGGGCAGGGTCGCGGGCTGCCTGGACGCGCACCAGGGCGCGCGGTGACACCGTCACGGCGGGCTCGGCGTCCCGCCCGACGGCCGGCGGCAACGCCACCACCACCATGTCGAGGCGGCACCGCGCCGGCGCCCACGCTGCGGCGGCGCGGCCGATGCGCGCTACGTCGGCCGGCGTCAGCGTGTCGGCGTCGCCCAGCGGCACGCGCAGGCGGTAGCGCGCCCAGCGTCCGCGCCCGTCATAGCGTTCGCGCCCGTCACGTCGCGCCGCGCGGTCGTGGAGGAGTGGCGGTAGCCCCTCGGTCAGCTCGACCTCTGAATGGCCGATGGCCCCGACCACGCGCTTTACCGCGTGGGGCGTGCCCTTGCGCCGGTGCAACTCGATGGCCGTCCACACCAGAGCCCGGCGCTGGGCGTCGGTGACGCACTCCTCCCACCCCTCGCCGAACAGGTGGAACTGCCAGCCCAGGACGGGGAGCAAGCCTGCGTCGACCTCGCCGATCCGGTAGACGGCCAGGCGCGGCAGCGCGGCGTCGATGGCCCGCAGTTCGGCCGCCGCCAGGGCGGCGAGGCTGCGGAACGGTTCCCGGTCGATACCGGCCGGCAGCGGCAGGTCATGCAAGTCAGCCATGGGCGCTCTCCGCCGTCCGGAAGCCAAGGCTGATGCCGGTGCAGGTGGCCCACTCCTGCGGCGCCAGCGGCCGGAACGCCGGCGCCGCCACCTCGACGCGGTGCACCCCGGCCACCGACAGCGCCACCACCGCCTGGCTGGAGATCAGGTCGCGGCCCAGCCCGCGCGCCCGCTCGGCCGTCCAGGCCGCCGCGGCGGCCTCGACGCGCGCCCGCACCGTCTGCACGTCCACGTCGGCGCGCAGCCACACCGTGGCGTCCAGCGCGTAGGGGACCGCCACCGGCGGCGCGGCCGTCACCGTATCCGAAAGCGGCCGGGTCGACGTGGCCGTCAGCGCCGCGCGCACCAAAGACAGGACCGCGTCGGATGGCATGCCGGCGTCGGTCAACACGTGCACCATCACCGCGCCGGGCCGCGGCGAGGTGACCGCCACATCAAGGATCGAGGCGTGCGCCGTCAGCGCGTGCCAGCGGTAGGCGTTGGCCGGGCCGGCGGTGCTGAACTTCTCCGGCGCTTCCTGGATGCGCCGGCGCAGGCGCTCGTCGTCCTCGATGTCGGCGCCGCCGTGGCTGACGCCGACGTTCGAAGCCGCCGCCACGCCCTCGACCGGCGCATCCAGCGCGGTGATCTGGCCGGGCAGGAAGCCGTTGGCGCCGGCGCCAGCCGCGGTGGCCACCAGCACCGCCTCGGCCTTCGCCGCGCCGGCCGGCACCGTCGCCGTGCCGGTGAAGGCCCACGCGCGATCGGGGGTCCGCACGGACAGGGGGCCGACGGTGCGTTCCGTCTCGGCCGGCTCGGCCATGCGCACCTCGAACACCGCCTGTGCGGCGCGGGCCGGCAGGCGCTCCACGCCCAGCAACGCTCCCAGGTGGTCCAGGTTCTGGCCACGCGCGTAGGCCAGCAGCGTCTGCTCGCCGGCCTCCTGCACGGCCATGCGCTGCAGCGCGAACTGGTAGGCCAGCCAGTCCAGGAACAGCCGCTCCGGCTGCGCCGGCAGCAGCGACCGGCCGGAGATCGACTGAAAGCTCTCCACCATCGCGGCGGCGAGGTCGGTGGGGTCGGTGTCGATGAAGTGGGCGCGCGGCAGGGCCGACAGGTCGATCATCGGACGGCCGCCCCAATCGAAACGGCGGTGGAGGCAGCGGCCCCCAGCGAGCCCGCCAGTTGCCACGTGACGGTGATCGTCAGGCCGGCGCCGTCGCCCGGCGCGTTCGCCGTGCCGGCCGCGACCGCCACGTCAAGGACCGACAGGCGGGGCTCCCAGCGCTCCAGCGCGTCGCGCACGGCGGCGACGATGCCCGGGCCGGCCACCGGCACCGGCAGGTCGATCCACGGCTGAAGGTCGCAGCCGAAGTCGGGCCGGTGCGGGTCGGAGCGGAGCGGCGTCGTGACGATGACGCGCACGGCCTGCGCCACGTCGTCCAGCCCCTCCACCGTCAGGCCGGGGCCATCCACCATCAGCGACCAGTCGACTGCCAGCAGCGCCATCACTCGCCTCCCTCATCGATGAAGACGGTCGCGCTGCCGGTGGCGACCGACGAGCCGCAGGACACCGGATCGCCGATGCGGCCGACCGGGCGGCCGTTGACGAAGACCGTGGCGCTGCCGGCGGCCAGCGCGCCGGCGTGCGTCTCCGGGATGGCCGGGCAGGTGTGGGCAGCCCAGGCGTCGCCGACGCGGTGCACGGGCCGGCCGTCCACGAACACGTCGGGCGACGCCCCGGTGCTGGGCCGGGGCGGCCAGCAGCCGTGGCCGGTGCAGGTGTCGCCAAGGCGGGTGACGGCGGGCATCGGGCGCTCCCTCAATTCAGGTCGATGCGGGCGCCGACGAGGCGGACACCGGCATCGTCCAGCACGATCGACGTGCCGCCGACGCTGATCGCGACCCGGCCGCCGGCCGGCACCGCCACCGTCCAGGTGTGGGTGGCGCGGTCGTACTCGAACACCGCGCCATCCTTGTGCACGGTGTGGGACTTGTCGGCCGACGTCACCGGCGGCGGGTCGGCGGCGGAGTAGATGGCGCCCAGCACCACGCCGGCCTCGTCCCGCTCGTCCATCAGGACGGCGACGGCCTCGCCGACGTCCGGCATCCAGTACGACCGGTCGCCCAGCGTGCGCTGCTGCAGCACCTCCAGCCACCAGCTGACCATGGCGTCCGCGTCGGGGAAGCGGACGCGCACGCGGGCGGTGGCGGCATCGACCGCCTCGACGATCGCGCGCCTATACACGGTGGGCCTCCATGTCGGTGGTGTAGCCGCCGCCGCGCACCATGCGGTGCGTCGAGCTGGTGACGTGGTACGTGCCGTCCCAGGCGCCGCCGAACCCGGCGAGCACGACGTTGACGCCGGCCACCAGATCGGGCCGGCCGGGAAAGGACAGGCTGGCGCGCACCTCGCCGCGGTTGGCGCGGTCCAGCAGCGCCTGCGCCTTCTGCCGGGCGTGCGCCTCGCTCTCCACCCGCATGCGCCGGCGCAGCAGGTCGCCGCCCTTGGGCTTGGTCTCCTGTCCCTCGGCCTTCACCGTGACGGTGCGCGTGCGCTTGGTCGCCGGGTCCAGGTAGCGCACCTCGCAGCCCGTGTAGACCTGCCGGGCCGTGACGCGGAACCGCCAGCGCACCGGATGGTGCAGGACGCGCGACAGGGTCATGACCGGGTCGGCCGACAGCAGCTCGTCCTCGCTCATGAACACCAGCCGGCCGCCGCGGACGGAGAAGACGTAGCCGTGCTCGGCCGCCAGCTTGCTCAGGAACTCCAGGTCGGTCTCGTCCGCCTGCGTCACCCGTTGCAGGGCCTCGGTGGCGGGGTCGCCGATCACCTCCATGCCGTGGTCGGCCGCCACGGCCGCGGCGATCTGCGCCAGCGTCTGGTTCTCGAACGCCCGGTGCCGCTTGGTGCGCAGGGCCTCCGTCACGCCGGCGGCGAGTGCCCGCACGTCCAGCCGGTCGGGGGGGCCGCTGTGCTCCACCTCGTCCACCTGGTAGGTGCCGGCGTCGACGGCGAGCCCGCCGGCGTAGCCCAGCGTCACGTCCAGCACGTCGCCCTTTTCCGGCAGCCAGTCGCCGCGCCAGCGGCCGTCGCGGTCCTCCAGCGTGACGGACAGCTCGTCGCTCTCGCCTTCCTTGCGGTCGGTGACGGTCAGGCTGGTGACCATGGCGGCGATGTCGGCCGTCACGTCGGTGCCCTGCCAGGTCAGCGTCCAGACTGGCGTATCGACCCGGTTCATCGCGCCCCCCGCTTCCAGGGCGGCAGGCCGTGCGCCGACACCGGCCGCGCGATCACCGGGATCGCCAGGCGCACGCCGGCCGGCAGCAGCGGCGTCGGCGCCACGTGCGGGTTGGCGCGCACGATCCGGGCGTAGCCGTGGGCGTCGCCATAGTAGTCCCAGGCCAGCAGGTCCCAGCGGTCGCCGTCCACGGTGACGTGCTCGATGAAGGCGTCCGTCACGGCAGCCTCCGCAGCAGGGGCGAGGCGACGGCGCGGGCCAGCTCGGGGCCGATGCCGGTCAGGGGCGCGCCGGCCCACTCGGTTAGCTTCAGGTCTGCCTCGACCCACAGCGGGGCGCCGTCGGGCATGGTCCAGCGGCCCTTCTCACCCAGGCTCGTCACCACGAAGCGGCCGAGCCACGCGCCGGTGCCGCGCATCAGCGGCCACGCCCGCACGGCACCACCCAGGGCGCGCAGCTGCGCCATCTCCGCCGACGGGTCGCACCAGCGCATGTGGAAGCGCAGGGCGATGCTGGCGCTGCGCAGCTGCGTGCCGGTCCATTGCAGCTTCGGCTTGGTTTCCACCACATCGTGGTCGGGGAACTGCCAGCCGTCCGTCAGGTCGAAGCCGACCACGGACAGCGTGTCCAGCCGCACGGGGCCGAGGATCAGGGTAGTGCTCATCGGCCGCGCCCCCCACGCGAATGGGAAGCTGCATCGAAGACCGTGCGCGCCTGGCGCTCGTCCTCGCGGCGGACCGCCTCGGCGATCAGCCGGCCGCCCTCGCCGCGCACCCACTCCTCCAGGCGGCGGACCACGTCCGGATCACCGCCGTCGAGGGTCACCGACAGGTTGACGGTCACCGGCGCGCCGCCGGCCGCCGCCCCGCCGCTTCCGCCGCCGGCGATCGTTTCGCCTTGTTCGGCCAGCGGCGCGATGGCTGTCATGGGCATCGCCTGTGCCGCCGCCAAGTCGGGCATCATGCCCGCCGTCGCCGTGGACACCGACAGCGGCAACGCCACGGCCGCCGCGGCGGCGGCGGCGGCCACCAAGCGCGACAGGTTGGCCGCCGCCGCCGTGGCATCGGCGCCGTTGTCGTTGATGCCGTTCTGCAAGCCCTCCACCAGGTTCAGGCCGAACCCGGCGAAGACGGTGGAGGGCGAGTTGATGCCGAGCAGCGACTTGAACTTCCCCACGACGCCGCTGGCCACGCCCGATACGGTGTCCAGCACCGCCTGCACCTTGGCGGCGAGGCCGCCGGCCAAGCCGTCCATGATCCATTGCCCGAACTGCGCGAACACGGTGGAGGGCGACGCGATGCCGAGCAGCGCCTTGAAGCGGCCGATGATGGAGGCGCCGACGCCCTCGATCGCCGCCAGCGCGGCCGACGCGCCGGCCGACAGGCCGTCGGCCAGCCCTTGCAGGATCGCCGCGCCGGCGTCGTACAGCGACAGGCCGGTCAACCGCTGGGACAGGCTCTCGAAGAAGGTCAGCACGCCTCCCAGCGCCGTCTGCCAGCCCGCCACGACGGCGCCGAAGTCGCCGGACAGCACGCCCGCCATCGCCTGCGCCAGCCCGGTGACGACGGTGGCCACCATGCCGATCAGGTCGACCAGGGAGTTGAGCGCGCCGCCGGCGAGCTGGCCCGCCATCTCGCCCAGACGCGCGGTGCCGCCGGCCGCCTCCTCCATGCCGCCGAACAGCGCGGCCAGCCGGTCGAACAGGCCTGCCACGGCGGTGCCGAGCGCGCCCAGCGCGCTGCCCAGCGGACCCAGCTTCTCCGACAGCGCCGTGAAGCGGGACAGGTCGAACGCCGACTGGAAGCCGGAGATCCAGCCCGCGACGAACTCCTGCCCCCAGGCGCGCAGCCGGTTCAGCCCCGCGCCTACGGCGTCGAGGGCGCCGGGCAGCGCCTCCCAGGCGGTGGTCACCAGGGCAGCCGCCTCGACCAGCCAGGGGTCGGCCATCCCCGCCGCCATGGCGCCCAGCGCCTGCCCCCAGGCCGTTCCCAGCTCGCCGGCGGCGCCCGCCAGCCCGTCGACGGGGGCGAACAGCGATTGGACCCAGTCGAGCAGGCCGGCACCGGCGACCAGGATCGGGGCGACCGCGGCGGCCAACCCGTCCAGCGCCGGTTGCAGCGGCGCCAGCCCGTCCAGGAACCCCGCCCACAGCCCCTCGAAGAAGGCCGCGATGCCATCCCAGTTGCGGTGGATCAGCACGGCGGCCCCGGCGACCGCCGCCGCCAGCAGCCCGACCGGCCCCAGCAGGACGGACAGGGCGGAGAGCGCGACGCCGGCGCCGGTGGCCAGCACGCCGAACATCATCATCAGCGGCCCCAGGACCAGCGCGGCGGCGCCGGCCAGGGCCAGCAGGATCATGCCCGTGCGGAACATCTCCGGGTTGGCCTTGGCGAACGCCGTCACGCCCTCGACCAGCGCCTGGACGTGGGGCAGGATGTCGTTGAGGGCCGGCAGCACCAGGTTGCCCAGGCTGATCGCCAGGACGTTGGTCTGGTTGCCCAGCAGTTCGATGGCGTTGGCCGTCGTCCGCGACCGCGTCTCGTACTCCTTGAGCATGGAGCCGTTGTAGGCCGCCGGATCGGCGACCAAGCCCAAGGCCTTCTTGTAGGTGTCCAGCGAGCCGACCAGCTTGGCGATGTCGTCGGCGTACTCCGCCCCGAACAGGTCGGCCAGCGTGCCCATCACGTCGGGAGCGCCCTTCACCTTGTCGAGGAAGGACACCAGCGCGCCCTGCGCGTCGTTCTGGACTGCGGCCTTGAGCTGTTCGGCCGTCATGCCGATTGCTTCAAGCCCGCCCTGGAACTTCGCGTTCTGCTTGTCGGCGGTGGCCATCTTCAGCAGCAGCGCGTTGATGCCGGTGGCCGCGACCTCGGGCGGGCTCTTCAGCGCCAGCATGGTGGCCGACAGGGCGTTGAGCTGTTCGCCCGACAGGCCGAACAGCTTCGCCGTGCTGCCCGCCCGGTTGGCGACGTTCAGCATCTCCGCCGCCTTGGCGTCCATGTTGTTGGACAGGTGGTTGATGCTGTCGCCCAGGCCGACCACCTGGTCCTGCGTCAGGCCGAAGATGGTGCGCAGGCCCGTCATGGCGCTGCCGGCCTGACCGGCGCTGACGTCGAACGCCACGCCCATCTTTGCCGCGTCCTCGGTGAAGCGCAGCAGCTCGTCGCGCGCGATGCCGGCCTGCCCGGCCGCCGCCGTGATCTCGGCCAGCTTGACGGCGGCCATGGGGATGCGGGTGGACATGGCGGCGATCTGGTCGGACAGCTCCACCAGCTTGCTCGGGTCCAGGTCGAGCGTCTTGTTGACGTCGGCCATCGCGCTCTCGAACGCGATGGCCGGGTCCAGCATCTCCCGGAAGCCCGCCGCGACGCCGGCACCGGTGGCCGAGACCATGGCCCCCGACATCATGGCCTGCTGGCCCATGTTCCGCAGGCCCTGCGCCGCGCCGGCCACGCGGTCCACGTGCTCGATCGCCGCCGTCGCCTGGCCGAGCGGCCCGGTCAGCTGGTCGACGAGGCGCAGGATGACCGCGATGTCGAAGGGGTTGGCCATGGTGTCCCGATGAGGAGGAAGGCGTCAGCGCCGGTTCGCCGCCGGACGTGCAGCGTCGTAGGCGGCCTTGCGGCGGCGGGCGTACTCCGCCAGCGCCGCCGCTTCGTGGACCAGATCGTCCCAGTCCATCTCCATCAGCTCCGCGTGGCGAAACCCTCCATCGATGCGGAGTTGGGCAAAATGCTGCTCAAGGAGGAGGCGCCGTTTCCCATGACGGCACCCATCAGGGCCATGACGTCCCCCAGATCCATCTCCTCGACGTCTTCGATGACGAGCGGTCGGCCGTCGACCTGCGTCAGCACGGCGATGATGCCCATGGTCAGCTTCATCCCGTCGTTGCCGCCGCCGGCCATGCGTGCGGCCTGCACCAAGTCGCGGCCCTTGCCTTTGCGGACGGTCGCAGCCTTGCCGCTGGGCAGCGTCACGGTGCGCGTGTCGGTGTTGCTCTCGCTGGCCATGCCATCACACTCCCAGGTTCGTGCGCCAGCGGGCGAGGACGTCCTCGCCGCCGACGGTCCAGATGTTGTTGAAGACGTCGATCTCGCAGACGCTCTCGCCGTCGTGCAGGACCTTGACGTACGAGACCGCCATCTCGTCGTCGAACTCCGCGCCCTCCTGCGGCTTCAGCACGCCCAGCTTGGCCGTGGTCCAGGTCGCGGTCATGTGCCAGACCACCGGCACCTCGCGCGTGCGCCCCTCGGCCGTCCAGGTCTCCAGGCTGCCGCGGACCTGGAGCTTGTGCGACTTGAACGGGTTGGCGGCGGCGCGCAGGTGGTCGGCGTAGAAGCCGGTCCACTTGATCTCGCACGTCATGGCCTCCAGCCCGCCCGGCAGCTCCAGCGTGCCGAACATGCCGAGCGCCTTGTGCTCGCTCGTCGCCACCGACATCTCGGGCAGCGTCAACTCGCCGGCGCGGCCGATCAGGCTGGCGGTGCCGTCGAGGTAGACGTTGGCGTTGAAGATCTTGTTCAGCTCGATCGCCATGATCAGCCTCCCAGGTTCGCGAGGAGCTGGACGTCGATGAAGCTCTCGAACGTGATCCGCTCCGCCGGCGGCGGCGGGCAGAAGATCAGGTCGAAGGTCAGGTGCCCGGCCGCCAGCTCGGTCGCCGGGTTCTTGTCCTTGTTGAACTCGCAGCGCGACCCGATGGTCAGCGCCCCGCGGCCGATCAGCGTGCGGATGAAGGCGTTGCCCGTCTCGACGATGCCTTCGATCAGCGCGTCGTTGATCGGCAGGTCGATGAACTGGAGCATCGCGTACTCCAGGCTTTCATGGACCATGTCGGCGGTGCGCCGCGTCTGGATGAAGTTGCCCTGCGCGGTGGAGGCCGGCCACGCGCTGGACCGGTTGCCCCAGGTGCGCAGGCCGGTGCCGAAGCTGTTGAACAGCGTGACGATGCCCACCTCGTTCAGCAGGTTCACGTCGCTGGTCGGGTCGTTGATCATCGCCGACAGGTCGCGCTCGGCACCGACGATGCCCTTGATGACCTTGTTGGACGGGCTGTACCAGTAGCCGAACTCGTCGTCGGTGGCGGCGATGACGCCGGCCAGACGCTGGCTGTACGGCTCCAGGCGCACGCTGTCGGTCGCGGCGTCGTGAACCTTCAGGTGCGGGTAGCACAGCACCACGCGCTCGCTGCTGAAGCCGAAGTTGATGGCGCCGGACGGGCCGCGGCCCGTGATGGCCTGGTCGCGCGTCGTGCCGATCGGCGCGTCGACCAGCGCGATGCCCCGGCACTTCGACGGCGCGGCCAGCACCTCCAGCTCCACCGCCACCGACTGCTGCGTGCAGTAGACCGGGGCGATCAGGATCTTCGGGAACATGCCGAAAAGGTTGTAGCTGTTCAGGAAGCCCTGCATGCCCAGCCGCCGGCCGGCCACGTCGACGCCGCCGATGACGTCGGAGGCGGTGACCTTGGACGGGTCGGCGCGGTCGTAATCGACGCGCAAGGTGGCGCCGGCGGCGATGGCGCCGTCCGCGACGCGGGCGAGAGTGCCCGTCACCGGGTCGAGCGTGTAGTCGGTGCCCGCCGCGTGCGTGGTGGCGCCGTCCTGGCTCTTGACCACGGCGGCGATGATGTCGCCGTGCGCCAGCCGCGCCGTGCCATCCGCGCCCAGCGTCACCGCCTCGGTCGGCACCGCCGTCTTGTGGGTCGCGGGGTCGAACACGTTGATGACGATCACCGTGCCGCGGCCCTGGTCGAAGATCGCGTCCAGCGCCTGGGGGATCGTGTAGCCGGACAGCGCCGGCCCGGCGAGGCGGCCGGCGTCGCGGTCGGACAGCACCAGGAAGGGCTCGTTGACACGCCGGTCGGCGGCGTCGAGGTGGTGGACGGGCGCGGTGCCGACCAGGCCGATGACGGCCGTCTTCACCGCGCGGACCGGCCGCGCCCCCTTCGTCACCTCGACCGTCTCGACGCCGTGCAGGAAGTTGGCGGGCATCAGGCGGCCTCCTCGGGCTTGGCCTTGCGCGCGGGCGCCGGCACCACCGGCTTGGGCACCTCCGTCAGGTGGCCCAGCGCCAGCAGGGTGCGGACGTAGCCGTTGTCGGCGCTCAGCTCCACGTCGGCGCCGGGGTGCAGCAGCACCTCCTTGCCGTCGATGGTGGCACCCGAGGGCGGACCGCTGTAGCGGTAGAGGGTCAAGGCTCGTCTCCCATGACAAGGTGTTCGGAAAGCGTGATCCGCTGGAGCACGGCCGCCTGTTCGGGCTCGGCCGTTTCCAGGGCCATGGCCGCGGTCGCGAAGGTGATGGCGTAGCGCCAGACGCCGTCGCGCACGCCCAGGAAGCGGTCGCGCACCGGGTACAGCTTGCGCGCACCGGTCGGCCGCCAGCCGGTCAGCGCCACGCGCACGGCGTCGAGGTGGCCATAGGCCCCGCCGTGCTGGCGCAGGTTGCGCGCCAGGATGGTGACGTCGAACTCCAGCCGCCGCTCCTGCGCGATCACGTCCAGGGCCTCCGGCTTGCCGTAGGCCGAGCGCCCGTAGCCGACCAGCACCGCACCGCGCGGATGCTTCAGCGCGTAGCCCGCCGGGTCTTCGGGATACGCCTCGACCCTGATGTCCTTGAGGACATCGGTCAGGCGGCCGACGATGGCGGTTTCCAGGTCGAGGATCACGCGGCCCTCCCGATCCAGTCGCCCAGCACCTCGTCGATCTCGTGCCTGTCGTCGCGCGAGATGCCGAGCCACGGGCGCGCCGGGATCTCCGGCTTGCCGGCCTCCGCACCACCGAAGTGGTGGATGGCCGCGTAGACCATGCCCGATCCGACCTCGACCGCATCGCCGCGGACCATATAGTGGACGCTGTCGATCAGCGTGCCGGTGCTCTCCAGCAGGTGGTGGCCGCCACGGCGGGTGGCCTTGTACCCCTCCGACCACTCGGGCCAGGGCTCGCCGTTCGGCCCTTCCTTGTCCTGTGACAGCCGCCGGCGCGTCTGGCTTTCGACCAGCCCGCCCAGGGCATCCAGCAGCGGCGTGAGGTCCATGGCCCGCGCCTGGATGGCCCGCAGCACCCCGAGACTGGCGTTGACGCCCACGTCGTCGATGAGGATCCCGACCCGCGCGCCGGCCATCGTCTCAGCTCCCGCGGTGGGCGCGGCGCCCGAACAAAGGCGCCTCGCCGGCGATGAAGGCGGCACCGGTGTGGGTGGACGCGGGCGCTTCCAGGCCGGCGGCCTGAAGGGTGACGGTGCCGGCGGCGACCTTCTCCAGCAGACGCACCGCCTCCTTGTAGCTGTCCTTCACCAGCTCCGTGGGCTTGTTGGAGTGCAGGAAGTAGCGCGCCAGGTCGCAGGCGATCCGGCGCACCAGGTCGGGCACCGGGGCGAGCGGCAGCCGGTAGCGCCCGCCCACGTAGCCGTCGATCAGCCGGCGGGCGTCGTCCAGCGCCCGCCCCACCACGACCTCGTCGATCGCCTCGGTCGGCACGGCCGCACGATCGGTGAGCTGCACCAGCTCGTCCGCGCCGAAGCGGTCGATCAGGTCCTGGAGCGTGGCGTAGGACATGGACGGCTCCTCCGGTTAGCCGCCCCGACGGCGGCCTTGCCCTTCGCCGGCGGCTGGCACCGCGTCGGGCGGGTCCATCTCGTCGACGATCAGCATGGGCTCGGCCTTCAGCGCCGCCTCCTGCGCCGCCGTAAAGTCGGAAAGGCGGTGGAACACGGGCTGGTCGGGGTGGCTGATGCCGGCGCGGCGGAAGCCGGCGCGCTTGGACACGATGCGCAGGTGCTGGGCCATGGAGCCGTCTCCTTACAGGCGCTGCTCGACATGGATCTCGACGAGATCCCGGTTGGTGTTGGTGGCGCCGTTGGCCAGCCGCTCGGCCTTGATGACCTCGTTCGCCGCGCCGCGCAGGTTGGTCGGCACCACCAGCAGGTTGGGCTTGTTGCCGAGCGCCCGGCCGTAGTCGCCCTTGATGGCGCACATGGCGTTGTAGGCCGCGTCGAAGTTCGCGGACGTCAGCGGCTGGCGGCTCGCGTACACCATCTGCCAGAACCCGTAGGCGGCGTTGCAGCGCAAGCGCACGCCGTACAGGAATTCGTCGCGCATGAAGACGGCCTCGTCGCTCGTCTGGTCCTGCTTGGCGAACTCGACCTCTGAGCGCTTCTGGAAGATGAAGGGCTTGCGGATGCGCTTGGTGCAGACGAGGTACCAGGGCGTGCCACTGCCGCCGCCGAAGTTCGACATGGACGTGACCTTGCCGTCAGCGTCGATAACGGGATGGTCCGTGTCGAAGAAGTACTGGCCGTCCCAGCTCACCGTGCTGAAGCCCGCCGGCAGCAGGCCCCACACCAGATCGTCGGGCGTCTCGGCCGCCGTCTCGCCCAGCATGGAGAAGGCGGGCTTGTAGATGCCCAGCCGATCGTCCTCGATGTCGGTGCGCTTGACGCCGTACGTGTTCTCGAAGGTCTTGTTTGCCACCTCGAAGCCGGTGGCTTCCAGGCTGTTGATGAACCGCTCGCCGATCCACTCGCGGGTGCCGGGCAGGGTCATCAGCCAGGGGTAGATCTCGGAGCGGCCGTAGGACGGCGTCTCCATGGCGATCTTCGACCAGGTGCGCTCGACGGCCTCCACCCCGGTGTTGAAGGCCATCTGGAAGCCCTGGCTGGCGCTGGCCAGCAGGGCGGCGGTGATCACGCGGGGCATGGGGCCTCCTTAAAACTCGATCCAGACGCCATCGGCGTCGATGTCGATGATGGTTCCGGCGGCGCTGCGCGTGCCGCCGCCATCGGTCGCGGCGACGGTCTGGTCATCCACGATCCAGGCCGCCTTGCCGACGTGCGCGCGGCCGACCGGGTCGGCGGCGTCGTTGTCGAAGCGCCAGCTGCCGTCGCGGCGCACGTCCGCCCGCTCGGCACCGGCGGCACCGGCGGCGTTGCTGACGCTCTGCGCGGCGATGCCGACGCAGGTCAGGTTGGTGGCGGTGGCGCCCGGCACGAGGAAGCCGGCGGCGTTCAGGCAGGCGAGCCCGCCCTGGTGGACGACGGCACCCGCGGCCAGCGGATGGGAGATGATGTCGCCGGCGCGCTGCTGCGTACGCCGGCCGGCGGACAGGGCGGCCATCTACTTGCCCTCCTTGAACGTGCGCCACTCTTCTTCGGTGAAGCCCATCTGGCGGCACACGGCGCGGTCCTCGTCGGACAGCGCCCCGTCGCCGGCCGGCGGCTTGCCCGTGGCGGACGGCGCCGGATCCAGCACCTTCGGCGCCGCCTTCAGGAAGTCGCGGAACCGGTCGACGCCGGCGCGGTCACGGCACTGGGCGCGGTAGAAGTCCTCCGTCGCCGGGCTGATCTTGCCCTCCTTCTTGCCCTGCTCGATCAGGGCGTCGACGTCGGCCTTGAGCGTCGCGGCCTCGACATCCGCCAGCGTCTTCTCGGCGTTGGTGGCGCGGTTCACGGCGGCGTCGTAGTCCGCCCGCGGCACGAAGCGGGCGATGTCGGGCGTCTCCGCCCGGTTGCGGGCGGTGTCCAGGTCGGTCTTCTGCCGGCGGACGGCGGCCAGGACGTCGTCCAGGCTCGCGGTCTCCGGCAGGCCGAGTTCCCGGCACAGGGCTTTGATGTCCATCGGCTCCTCGCGATTGAGCGCCGGCAGCGCCGGCAGGTTGGGGGCATGCACCAGGCCCACGGAGGTGAGCCGGACGATCTCGTTGGCGGAGCGGCTGAAGTCGAAGCTGGGGCTGATGTAGCGGTAGGCGCCGCCCTCGACGTCGGCGCGGCCCTGGTCGGTCCAGGCGACGCGGCCCCAGACGGCACCGTCGCGCAGCTCCACGTCCTTGATCCAGCCGGCGGCCGGGCTGCGCTCGCCGGCCAGCGAGCGGGTCTCGCTGCCGTGCTCCCAGTCCAGGACGAGGTCGAGGCCGCGCGCCCGGAACGCCTCGACCACGCGGGCCGGGTTGCCGTTCAGCCAGCGGCGGCCGTCCAGCCCGACCACTTCGGGGCCGGCCGGCAGCAGCATGATCCACTCCGGGGCCGGACCGCCGGCGGCGGTCAGCTCGAAGCACAGGACGCGCTGTGTGTCGGAAAGGATGTCGCGGCGGGCGGGCATCGGGTGGCCGGAGTGGGTGGTGCGGTGCCGCCACCCTGTCCGACCGCGCGAACGCCTGACACCCGGACAGGTGTCCGGGCGTGGCTTCGCTGCCGTCCGCCAACCCTACGCTGGCGGACGTCTATCGTCCATGCCCCTTCGGAATACCCCTTAAGAGCCGGTAAGAGGGCTCTTAAGGGGTATGCGGCCCCTCCGACTGGGGAAGGGGCAGCCAGGGGCGCTCAGGGCCTCAGCGGGCCGGGCGTGACGCGCCGCGCAAGGAGCGCTATATTCAGCGCAGGCGCACGCGACACGGTGAAACTCTCGCGGCCGTAGCACGGCGGGTCCGCCCGCCGGAGCGTCATGTGGGGTTCCCTGCGAGGCCCCACCGTGCGCCCCTCACTCATCCTCGCCCCCGTCGAACAGGATCTCGTCGGCGCGCCGGTGCAGCCGGACCAGCTGCAGCTCGTCGTCAACGCGGGTGAAGCTGGTGACGAAGGTCCCCTCGCCGGTGCCGGTGCGCTTCACGACCGCCTTGTAGAGCCGCCCGTCCCGCCACAGGTACACGGCGGCGTTCTCCCCCTCCTTCGCGACCAGCTCCGGATCGGACCCGAGGTAGGGCAGCTTCCGGTACTCGTCCACCGTCAATTCCGGATGCCCGCGCCTGCCCGGCAGTTCCCCCTTCTGCTTGGCCATGGTCTCGTCCGACAGGACGGCGACCGGGTTCCTGGTGCCGATCGCCTGCGCGACGGCGTCGGACAGCCGCGCCACGGCGAAGGTGCCCTCGGGCCGCGCCAGCCATTCGGCGAAGCGAGGGCTGGCCACCATGTCGGAGATGGTCGCGCGGGCGAGATCGGGCGGCGCGTCGCGCAGCTTGTCGACGGCCCAGCGGTCGAGGTTCCGGCGTCGCGTCAGGCCCGGATTGGTGTCCCAGCCGGGGTCGATGCCGACCGGCACGTCGATCGTCTCGCCGCGCCGGTCGTTCGTCCAGCGCCGCGTCGGCACCTCCGGAGACGGCGACACCTCCCAGCCTTGGCGCCGCACTTCGGCGGCCGAGACCTGCCGGACCCGGCACTTGCAGCCCCAGCCGTTGGGCGGCATCCACCGGCGCCAGAAGGGATCGTCCACCGGCAGCACCAGCCCCTTCTTCTCCGCGTGCTCCGGCCGGTGCCGCTCCGACGGACCCAGCTGGTACAGCAGATAGGGCAGCGCCGCCTTGCTGCGTTCAATCCGTGCCCACTGGCCGGCGGCGTGCGCCGTGCGGATGTTGGCCTCGTAGATGGTCCGCAGCCGCTGCGGGCTGCCGAGCTGTCCGGGACGCAGGGCGCCGTCCGCCTTCGGATCGGGCACCTCGCCTTCGCCCCACCATCCCAGTTCCTGCAGGCGCGGCGTCAGGTTCCGCTTGAACGCCTCGAACGGCAGGCCGGCGGCCTGCGCGCGTTCCAGCTCCTCGCGGATGGTGCGCAGCACGTCCATCCGGGTCGCCTTGGCCACCATGAAGGCGAAGGCGTGCTCCTCCCCCCACACGTCCTTGTGGCTGAAGGCCGGCGCCCAGCCTTTGGCCTTCAGGTACGCCAGCGTTTCGGGATCGGGGCCGGTGGGGAAGCTGTACCCGGGCTTCTCGCTGTACGCCGTCACGGCAGGTCACCCGCATCGCCGGCGCGCGAAGCGCGCTCACCATCAAGATCGCCGGCGTCGCCGGCGGCGCGCGCCAGGAAGGTGGCGCGGGCGAGCGAGCGCATCAGCTCGTCCGCGTCCATCCGCTCCATCAGCTCCGGCAGCAGAGCCAGCGCCTCCTCGTAGCTGCCGGCCGACTGGATCGCGTCGACGACGGGGTCGACCAGCGGCGCCATGACCGGCCGCCAGCCGTCCAGCGCCGCGTCCGCCAGCGCGTCCAGGGCGTCGGCTTCGCCTTCCCGGTTCAGCGCCTGTGCCGTGGCGCAGCTGGGGCACGCACGATTGGCGGCGGTGGCCACGTCGCCGTCGACGCGGGCGGGATCGGCCGGCGCCGGTGGCGGGGCGGCGGCCGGCGCCTGGAGCAGCCGCACTTCCGGCCCGCGCTTCTCCGGCGGCGGCGGGTCGGGGATGCCCAGCTTGTCCCGCACCACCGACGCCTCGACCTCCAGGCCCATGGGCACCAGTGCCACCAAGCTCTCCACCAGCAGCTTGACGTCCTCGGGCTCCAGCACCGGATGCAGCAGCAGCGGATAGCCGTTCGGCGGCGGCCCGAAGTTCAGGTCGACGAACGGCCGCACGAGGTCGCGGTTCAGCGTGGCGCTCAGCTGGCGGGCGTCGGCGCGCCGGATGTCCTGGCGCACCTCGTTGTGCACCTTGGCCTGCGCCATGCTGGCGCCGTCGTCGGCCGTCATGGTCTGGCCCAGCACGGCTTTGCTGGCCTGCTTGTCCAGGTACTCGGCCAGACGCTGGAACACCTCCCAACCGCTGCCTCCGGCAGCCACCTGCTGGAACTCCACGCGCATGGTGTCGGGCAGGATGGCGGCGGCGTCGCGCGCCAGGTTCGTCACCGCCTGACGCAGCACCCGCAGGTCGGCGTCGCCGGCGCCGGCGCCGTAGCGGCCGAGCCGGATCGGCATGCCGTAGGTCTCGCAGAACTGCACCCAGTCCAGCACCGTGTAGTGCTTGAACATGAAGGTCCACGCCACCAGCCGCGCCAAGCCGCCGCGGATGGGGATGCCGGTCTTCAGCTTGGGCTCGTGCACGATGAACTTGTTGGGCGGCAGCTCGACGCCCCGCGGCGCCGCCTCGTCCTTCAGCAGCAGATGGCGCCGGCTGGCGTCGTCGTAGACGAACCAGCGCGGGTCGCGGTGCTCGTAGCGTGCCGGTACCCAGGGTGTGACCGCGGTGTCCCAGACGATCTCCACCACGCTGTACCCCTTGCCCAGGCCGTCCAGCAGGTCCTCGACCAGGTCGGGCCACACCAGCGGGTTGACCAGCTTGCGGACGGCGTCGGCGATTTCCTGGTCGCGCGTCTCGTCGCTGGCGGCCTCCACGCGCGGCTCGATGCCGGAGAGGGCACGCTTGCGGGTGCCGAGGACGGAGCCGTAATGCAGGTCCAGCTCCTCCATCTCCTCGGCCAGCGCCAGATAGGCGTCGGCGTCGCCCTCGGCCGCGCGGCGCAGCAGGCCGGCCAGCCGTGCCGGCGTGAGGTCGCGGGCGATCGCCTCCTGCCAGACGCGGCGGACGCCGAACAGCGAGGGGGCAGCCACCTCCCCGGTCAGCGCCGCCTCCGTGGCGGCGCGTTCCACGCGCTTCATGGGGCGCCCGTCGGCACCCAGGATGGGGCTGTCAGTACCGGTCATCGTCAGCTCCGAACAAAAGGCGGGCGGCGCGGCTCATGGCCTGCATGACCCCGCCGCCGGAAAAGCCGTGGCGGTCGCCGGCCGGCGGCAGGCCACGCTTGGGCAGGCCCTCGTAGGCGATGGCTTCGGCCGGCGCGCTGGTGGCCGCGAAGGCGTTGAGGATGGCGATCGCCGCGTCGGCGTGGCGGCGCCCACCGTCCGTGCCGACCTTGCGGACGTCGCTGGGGATGCGGCCGACGCCGTTGACCAGGCGGAACTGGTGCAGATCGTCGCGGACGTCGAGATCCTTGCCGATCCGGATCGTGCGGTCCTCGAACGCCGTCTTCAGTTGGGTGGAGTGCACCCGCAGCCATGCGTCGCTGGCGATCAGCTCGACGATGCGGTCGGCGCCGTAGCGCTGGCGGGCCTCCTGGGCCAGCACCATGCCGTTGCCGCCGGCGTCCAGGACGCCGCTGCCCAGGCGGCGCTTTTCGCGAAGGAAGTCGGCGATGCGCCACAGCAGCTGCTTCTGCTGGTCGTACGGGCACTCGCGTGCCTCGACCAGCAGCGGCACGTGGCGGGCCAGCCACTGGTCGGCGAAGGCGACGGCGTAGGCCGAGCGGTCCTGGCGCATGGCGAAGTCGCCGCCGATGCCGTAGGTCCAGCGTTCCGGCAGCCGCTCCAGCACGGGCTGGACGTGCGCCTCGATCCAGGCCGCCATGTGGGCGCGGCGCCGGACCTCCGGCCAGTCGACGAATTCCCGGCCCTCGGCGTCCGGCTCCGGCTTCTCCCAGCGCGCCACGGCGTAGTCGGGCGTCATGGCCGCCTCGATCAGCGCCAGCGCCAGCATGGTGCCGCTGTCCTCGCGCGGGACCGCGTCCAGCTCCTCGCGCATGGCGGCGGTGCGGGTGCCGTAGGCGGCGCGGATCTGATGGTACCAGCGCCGCTTGCCCTCGACGCTGGCGGTCCAGCCGCGGGCGAAGCAGACGCGCTCGTACAGGCCGTTGCGCACGGCGTCGTCGAAGGTGACGCGGTGGATCGTGGCGGGGAACTTGCCGCTCTCGGCTTCCTTCAGCAGCGTGTTGAAGGCGTTCAGCGCGCCGTTGTGCGAGCTGATGATGCGCACCTTGCCGCCCCAGATCAGCAGGGCCAGCACGGCTTCCAGCACCTTGCCGACGTCGGTGTGGAAGGCCGCCTCGTCGATGACGACGACGCCCTGAAGACCGCGGATCGCCGCCGGCCGCGACGACAGGCCGGTGATCCGGTGGCCCGAAGCGAAGCGGATGCGCCAGGCGGTGATCTGCCGGGTCTTGACCGTGCCGTCCGGCTGTTCCTCCTGATCGTCGAAGACGAAGTCCTCGATCGCGCACAGCTCGTTGGCGACGGTCTGGGCGAAGTTGGCGCAGGTGGCGATGAACTCGCGCCCCTTCTCGGCGGTGTCGCCGATGTACCAGCAGTGGTCGCCGCCGGCATCGCGGCTGGCCGCCGCGATCAGCACGTGGTCGTGCGCCTCGGCGAAGGTCATGCCGGTCCGCCGGCCCTTCGGCCCGATCTTCAGCGGCGACGGGTCGGCGATCCAGTCGCGCTGGTGCTTCAGCAGGAAGCCTTCCGACAGCGGGTCGAGGTCGGCCGCCGTGGCGTGGCCGGCCTCGATCCGGTCGATGGCGCTCTCTGGCGGGATCCACACCGCCGCCGTCCCGTCCTGCATGGCGCTACGCCGCCCCGCCGGCCAGCACCTGGCGGAGCTGGGCGATGCGCTCGACCGACAGCCCCTTCTCGCCGGCCGCCTTGGCCGCCTTCTCCGCGACGTCCAGCTTCTTGACCATCTCCGCGGCCACCTCCTTGCGCATGCGCAGGATCAGGTCGGCGTCGGCCTTGCGGGCCGACGACAGATCCTTCAGGGCCTTGGCCAGGTTAGCCACGGCTTCCGGCGTGAACGACACGGGCGGGCCGTCGGGCGACGCGCCGTCCCCGTCGCCGGCCGCCTGCTGTTCATCGGCCGCCATGAACAGGTCCAGCACGGCCGAGTGCAGCAGCTCGATGTTGAGGCGGGCCGTCCGGCTTTCGGGTTCGTCGCCAAGCTTCCGCATCAGCGCCTCGGCGACGGAGCGCGAGCGCTGGAGGCGCTCGGCGACCTGGTCGACGCCCTGGAGGTGCGCGTGCAGGCGCGACCGCGACGGCAGCTCCTCGGGCGCCACCGACACCGCCACGTCCAGTTCGGGCGGCAGCATGGTGCGCCGGCCGCCGGCCAGATCGTGCAGATGGGTCAGGATCTGGTCGACGGTGTAGCGGCCGGAGGTCCACAGCTGCGCGATGCCCTCGCGCAGCGGGTCCGGCAGCTTGTCCACCTTGGAGGGTTTGCCGGCCATGCCGTCAATCCCGCGACGGACGGGCGACGCCGTCGACGCGCTCCTCGCCGCGCGCCACGCGCTCGCCACGGTCGGTGATCGAGACGGCGATCAGGTCGGGCCGCAGCTCCTCGCACTCGACCAGGCCGGCGGCGGCCAGCCAGCGGGCATCGGCGTTGGTCGACGCACGGTCCACCCGCGAGAAGAAGATGCGCACCGACTTCTCCAGCGTCGACGTGCTGGCCCGCCCGCCGCTCTCATCCAGCAGGCGCAGGAAACACAGGCGCCGGTCGGCGTCGAAGACGGCGCGCACCTGCTCGTTCATGCTCATACCTTGCCTCCCCCGATCGCTCCCATGGCCAGATGGCCGTCGACCATCCGCGCGCTGTCACGCTCCAGGCGCACCAGCAGCGCGTTCAGCGTCTTGATGTCCCCGCGCAGCTCGGCCACCTCCAGCCGCGCGTCACCGATCTCCTCCGCCGCCTTGATGGCCCGCTCGGCCGCCTCCTTGGCGTCCTCGGCCGCGTGGGTCGCCTCGCGGATCGCCGTGTCCATGGTCTGGAAGCGCTGGGCGCCCTCGTCCAGGCGATCGTCCATGCCGTCGAGGCGGACGTGCACGGCCTCCAACTCCTTGCGGCTGGCGAAGCGCTGGGACAGCCACCAGAGCAGGGCGGCGGAAACCAGCGGCGACACCAGCGCCACGGCGGCGCCCCACTCCTTCAGCTCGGCCAGGATGCTCATGCGACCCTCCGGCGCGCGCGCTCCAGTTCGTCCTGGCAGGACACGCAGGTCGCCACGCCGTCGACGGCGTGGCGGCGGGCGGCCGGGATCGGCTCGCCGCACCGGACGCAGGCGTCCGAACCCGGGCCGGGACGTGGGCCGGTGATGCGGCCCGCGAGAGCGTGCGACAGGAAGCGGTCGGTCGCGGCCTGCGCGTTGTCGGCGTCGTCGGCCACGGCGCTACTCCCGGATCTGGGCGCTGTTGACCGTGTCCTGGCCGGGCAGCGGCGCCACCAGGTCGAGGCGGCCGGTCAGGCGCTCGCGCAGGCCCTCGGCGTCGATGCCCAGGTTCCGCAGCACGCCGGGCATCTTCGGCAGCAGGTAGGTCGCGGCGACGCCGACCAGCTCTGAACGCACCTCGACCTTGCTCAGGTCCTTGCCCTGGGCCAGCAGCCGCTCGCGGGCGAAGGTGAGGGCGGGCAGCATGGCCAGCTCCAGCCGCTCGACCAGCTTGCTCTCGTGATCGAGCTTCAGCCAGTCGGCCCCCCGCTTGATCAGCCAGGAACCCAGCGCCGACAGGGCGAGGATGGCCACGTCGATCACCGACGCCACGAGGTCCGGCGGGATCGACACGGCGTAGACCTGCGCGCCGTCCGCCGCCAGCGCCGGCACGGCCAGCAGGATCAGCATGACGCCGCCCGCCGCGACCGACAGCAGGCCGGCGACGGCATGGCCGAGCCGGGCGCCCGGACGGACCAGGGAGTAGATGCCCCACACCAGCAGCGCCAGCGCGAGAACCATGAGGAACGCGATTTCCATGCGGGGGTCTCCTTCAGAGGTACGGCGCCACCAGCTCGCGCCAGTCGCGGACGTACTGGTCCGGCGTGCCCTTCCCGGCGCTGGTGTTGTAGTGGCGCTTCCAGTAGGCGGCCTGGCCGGCCAAGTCCCCGGCGGCCGGCAGCGGCTCGGGCCGGCGGAAGTAGTGGGCGCGGCACATGGCGGCGCCGTAGGCCAGGTTGGTGACGAGCTGGTGGTGGGGGTGCGGAAACTCCCCCTGCATGGCGCGAATGCGCGCGGCCAGCCCGTGCCGGTGCAGCAGGAAGTTCCGCCAGATGTCGTCGTGGGTCGGGCCTTCCATCTGCCAGAGCCCGAAGGCCGGCCCGAGCGTCCCGTCGTTCGGGCCGGTGATCTGGTCCAGCGCGCGCAGCTTGGACTCATGCGCGGCGGTGCCCAGCACCAGCTCGACGGCCGCGGGGCTGTCGAAGCCGCGGGCATCGTCGCCGGCGCAGTGCGTCAGGACGGGCTTGATGACGTGGTCGCGCAGGTGGCGCGGCGACAGGCTGGGGGAGCTGTAGGACATGACGGGGGCACCCTGGCGGTTGTGCCGCCCACTTTGGTGCTCGCTCCCGTTCCCACACACCCGGACACTTGTCCGGGCTTCAGGGCGTCGTGGTCAGAACAGTTCGCCCTGGTCGGGGTCGCCGCTGCGGCGCGCCCCGGAATGGCCGTTACGGTGACGCCGGATCGTCCGTTCGTCAACGCCGGCGAGCTGCGCCGCGCGACCGGAGGTCTCGCCGGCCGACAGCGCCCGCTGGATCGTCGACCAAACCTGGGCACGCGATCCGGTCGGGCCAAGAGGCACCGGGATCTCCAGACCGGTCCCGCCGGCCACCAGATGGGCGCAGATCGCCGCGGCCGTTTCGGCCCCCACCGCGCGCACCAGCCAGTGATCGGCTTTCGGCTTGGCGGGGAAGTAGGCCCGCCGCCCGCCCATCTCGCGCGCGACGGCCAGGGCCGCCGGGGCGCCGGCGATCTCGGCGATCTCGCCCAGCACGCCCGGCAGGACGAGGGAGGGCGGCGCGGCCGTCATGGTGTCCGCCCCCCGGCGCTGGCGGTTGACGAACGGCTGTTGCGCGCGCGAGAGTTCTGGGGAACCACCACAACCGGAGACGCATGATGCGCCCGCACCGGCTTCCCGCCGCGCTTGCCTTCGCCACACTCCTCGCCGCCGTGCCGGCGGCAGCGGCCGACCTGCCCAGCGAGGCGCAGGTGCGCGCCGTCCTGCCGACCTGGTGCAAGTACAAGAACGACGAAAGGGTGAAGCTGGAACGTGAGGCCGACAAGCTGTTCGGCATGCATCCGGCGGTGCCGCCGGGGAAATCGCCGTCGAAGGAGATGCTGGTTGAACACTTCCAGGCGCGGGAAAAGTGGAAGGAACCGCACCTGGAGGCGCTGAACGCCAGCTTCAAGAAGACCACCGGCCTGGACTATTACGCCGCCACGCAGGTCGCGGCGCTGGCCGGCATGTCCAAGGAATGCAAGCGATGACCGCGTCATGATGCCGACGCCCCGTCGGCCTTCGCCAGCGTCCGCGCTCGCCAGCTCTTCAGCGCCTCGATGACCCGTTCGGCCGCCTGCTGATCCAGGCGGCCGAAATCCTGTCGGGTCTGCCGCTTCACGAAGGCGCTGAGAGCGCTCTCAGAGCGGTCCTGGACCGCTCCCAGATCCGCCAGTTCCAGCCACAGCCCCCGGACCATCGCCATCTGCGGCGAGGCGGAGTAACGCGACCGGCCGGCCGGCGGCGGCGCCAGCCGCGGGGCGCCGGCCGAGTGCAGCGCATCCAGGACGCGCCCCAGCTGCGGCCCGGACATCGCCTTGAGCGAACGACCGCCCGCCGCCTTCTCCAGGAAATCGCGCCAGTCGTCGTCACCGTCCAGTCCGGACACCTTGCGCCGGCAGGTCTGGATCGCCTTGATCAGGCGGGCTTGGTTTTCGGACTTCATGATGATGCGCTCACACGTACTTCAATCCTGGGGTTCGGGGCGGCGGTTGTCCCACTCGGCGCCGTCGGCCGCCGCCTCGCCGTCCACCACGGCCTCCCAATCGGTCCCCGTGCCGGTCATGGCCCTGACCAGAGCCATCACGTCGGCAGGGATGGCCGCCGTTCCATCGGCGCGGAAGCCGCAGCAGAGGTCGGCGGACGTCAGGTCGCCGCAGTGCGGGCAGCGGCGCTTCGGTTTGTCAGTCATCGGGTACCTGTGCGGGTGAGAGGGCGGTTGGCTTGGCTGAGCGCGTCGTTGACGATGACGGCCACGTCGGCCGGGGCCATGCCGGCTTCCCGCGCAGCGAGCACGGCAGCCTCCACCAAGCCGGCGGGGTCAGCGTCCAGGCGGGTGGGGAGCGGCCGGCCGGTCAGAGCCAGCGCCCCCAACAGAAGATGCTGCGCGAGCTGGGCGCGTCGGGCGGCGTCCAGCGCCACGCCGCGCCGCAGGTTGCGGGCGTGCACGCCGAACTGGAGGGCAAGGGCGAGGGGCTGCGCGGTCATGCGGCGGCTCCGACCAGGGGTGGGCGGCCCAGTGTGGCGAGCTGCCGGTTGGCCATGCCCACCAGCTCGTCGGCGTTCCTGATCCGGCCGTCGACCTTGAAGAGCCCAGGGCCGGCCGACAGCACCTGATAATCCCGGCTCATCAGGATGCGGCGCGCCTGATCGAGGACGGACTGGTTGAAGCCGGGCGGCGCGATGGCGCAGCCGCCGCCGCGCGCGCGCGGGTGCGGCGACCAGTTTGTGGCGCGGCCGGTGGCGACGATGGTGACGCGCCGCTGCGGGCCTTTCCGGGCGATCCGGATGACGCCGTCCCGCTCCAGGGTGCGGACGGAGACGGACACCCGCGTCTCGCTGAGCCCGAGGAGGTCGGCCGTCGTGCTGTAGGCCGGGCACGGAGCGCCGGCATCCGCCGCCTTCTCCAGCAGTTCCAGCACGCGCCGCGCGGCCGGATCGGCGACCGCCGGCACCGCAGCGACCGGTGGAGGGGCCTCCGTCGTGGCGGGTGGCGGCGGTTCGAGCGCGGCCGGCACGGGTGGTGCGGGCGGAAGGACACGGGCGACACGCTGCCAGGACAGGCGGAGCCGCACACAGATCTGCTCGGGCGGCATGTCCCGCGCGACGAGCTGGCGGATGCGCGCGTCGATCTGGCGGTCGGTCAGCATGATTGCTCCTCCTGCATGACGGCGCCACGCACCAGGGCGGCGATGCTGGGCAGCCCGCGGTCGATCGGGCGCTCAAGCTGGTGCACGGACAAGCCGCGCGCCGGGTTCAGCGTCCGCACGGCACCGTCGATGACCATGAAGGCGACCTCCTGGTGGCCGGGCAGGCCGGCCACCAGGTACACCGGAACGCCCGGCCCGCCGATCGGCTCGACGGTGAGGGAGACGGCGGTCGGCGTGGTCATGACGCACCGGCCTCACGTGCGTCCGCCCTCTGGGCGTAGGCGTCCCGGATCGCGTCGGCGACTTCCTGGACGCGGGCGTTGGTGGGGATCACGACCTCGACGCCCCAGAGGGCCTTGATGCCCTCCTGCAGCACGTCGTAGGCCGGGGCGGCGAGGCCGATGCGGTTGAGGTGCGCGGCTGGCGCCACCTGCTTGGCCAACCCAGGGCCGATACCGGGAAAGGCCAAGCGGGCGACGGCACCCCGCACCCAGAGCAAGACCGCAGCCGGGTCGGACAGGTCAAAGGCGACGGCGTCAGCCATGGGCGGCCTCCACGAGTTCGTCCCCGGCTTCGGTTATGATGTACTCGCCACCGATCCTGGGGTTTGCGCCGTCGCCATTTTCCCGGTCCTGGATCCAGCCGGCCCGGAACAGCGCCACGACTTCCGACACCGTCAGCGCATCCACCATCGGGCCATCTTCGTCGTAGCTGGCGGAGAGCTGGTACATGCGGGTCCCGGCGATCCGCCGGGACAGAGCACCGCCAGCGGCCAGGATCTTGAGAACGGCGAGCTGCCGCTCGGTCGGCAGCAATACCTTGCGCTTAGCCATGAGGCGCCTCCTCCGGCTTGCGCACGTGCTCGATCGGCGCGTCCGGCGGCGCCGTCCGCCAGTCCGGCCACTGCCTGGCTTCGTTCTTCGCCAGTTTCGCCGCGATGCCGGCGGCGATCTGCTCGGGGGAATGCCCGGCGCGCCACGCCCCGTCGAAGGCGAGGCTGATGACGTCGGCCCACTCCTCAAGATCGCCGGGACGGCTCTCGACCTCCACCAGCTCCTTGCGGAGATGGGCCAGCACGCGGGACACCTGATAGCCGGGGCCGAACGTGCGGCTGGACCACTCCATCTGGCGCCGCAGGTGGGCGATCAGATCGAAGGAAGGCTCGGCGGACGGCGGACGGCGCGCCGCGATGATCGCGGCCACGATGTCGCCCACGGTGAAGTCCACGCCGATGCCGACTTTCCAGTCGAGGACGTCGAGATCCACCTCAAAGCGCTTCTCGCACTCTTCGACAACCCACTCCCGGTCCATTTCCAGGAGCCCCAAGGAGCGGAGCAGCCAGCTCGACCAGCCGACAAAGTTGACGGAGAAATTCCGGAAGATGAGCGTGAGGACCTGATCGTACACCTCGACGGCGTCGTTCGTGTCGATCAGATCCTGCATGTGGCGGCGCTGGCGCTGAAGGATGACCAGCGCCTCCGGATCGGTTGTTCCAGCGATCTTCGCCTCGACCTGCGCAAGGCCAGCCCGAAAGTGTTCTATGTTCCACATCACCCACCTCACGCGCTGGCGAGGTCGATGGTGACCGCTTCCCAGCGCGCCTCGGGCGAGGGGCGGCGGTAGAAACGGATGTACGTCTTGGTGCCCTCGACGCGGATGCTGTCGGCGATCGCCGCCATGGCCGCCTGCCAGCGCGGGTCGTCGATCTGAACCCGACGCAGGGCGAAGATCGCCTCGCGGCTGACCTGTCCCTCCTTGTCCGTCTGGAAGGCGTGGTCGACCAGAAGCCGGACCTTGTCGTTGGCGTCGGCCGACCATTCGGCGATGCAGGCGTCGATGTGGTTTTTTGCCACCTGCAGCTCCGGCCCGAAGGTCAGCTTTTCGGCGACCGCCACCTGCACCTTGAGGCGGCCGTCATAGGAGGTGAAGGTGACGTTGCCTTTGGCACCACCGCGCGGCTCGTTGTACTGCTCCGCCAGCAGCGCCAGATGGGCGCCGACGTCGTCGAAGGTGTGGACCTTGAAGCGGGCGATCTGCGCGGACAGCGCGTCGGCGTACTCCACCAGCTTGCGGACCAGCTGGTCCTCCAGCAGGTCGGTCGGCTTGACCAGGTGCTCGGGCACCAAGCGGCCCTTGGCGTCGGCCATGTAGCCGGGCGGGATGGCGGGCGCGGCGGCCTGGGCGGGCGCCGCGGTAACGGTGTCGGTGGTCATCGGAAGAAGCCCTCTCGCTTGTGGTTGGTGGTGACGGCCCCGCCGACGGCGAGGCGCAGGGGATGGAAAGGCATGGGCCGGCGGTTGGCCGGGCGGCAGAAGACCGGCAGGCGCTCGGGCGCGACCGGCGCCGGCGGATGGGGCGGCACCGGCAGGCCGAAGGCGGCGAACAGGGACTGGGCGATGCGGGCGGCGGTCATGACGGCGCCCCCGCGTCGGCCGTGGTGGCGGTCAGCAGGGCGGCGGAGAGGATCCGCTGCAGCAGGGCCACCGGCATGCGCGGGTCGCGGCCGGCCGTGACCATGCGGGCCAGTTCGACCGCATCGCCGACGAGGAAGGGATGCAGCGTGATGTCCGCTCCCTCGTTCGTGACCGTGACGCCGACGACGATTGGCCCGGCCGGCGTCCGGACCCCCAGCACCTGCTGGGCCGCGCCGATGTCCACCACGGCCGTGACGACGCCGTCGATGCCGTCGCCTTCCACGGCGTCACCGACATTGAAGCGGCGCGGCGCGGTCATGCGACCCTCCCGTACTCGACGGCGCCCATCTGGAAGTCCTCGCCGCGCTGGCAGCTCGGGCAGATGTGGTTGTGCGGCCCCTCGCTGAGGAACGGGTGGCGGCAGCGCAGGCACCGCCGCTCCTTCATGGCGGCCGGGCGCTGGCCCTCCTCGGGCGGCTGACGGTCGATCGCCGTCCAGCCGTCCGACGTGATGCGGATGACCGATGCCCGCCCTCCGGCGGCCCGGCTCAGGACTTCCAGCCAGCCGAGCGCCACCAGACGGGCGCGGATCTCCAGGCCGCTGCTCTCGGACATGCCGAGCAGGTGGCCGATGCCGCGCGCGGTGACCGTCCCGCCGGCGGCCTGGGCGTCGGCGATCGCCGTCAGCGCCCGCTTGAGAACGGCCTGGCGGTAGGCCGCGTACGCGGTGGCCGTCATGCCGCACCTCCCGGCCCGGCGGGCTCGGCCATGCGTTCTGCCCATTCGGCGAACCAAGCGGCCAGCTCTTCCGTCTCCGCGGGCGGGAGGCCGGCGGCGCCGTACTGCGCCACCAGCTCGCCGGCCACGGTGCGCAGCCGGTCCGCGCGGCGCGGCTGACCGTACAGCCCGCCGGCCAAGGCGCCGATCCGGCGGGCCAGCGCCGTCACCTCGTGCGGGCGCAGGCCGGGGTGGGTGTCGCGGCCCGCAGGGACGGCGCGCAGCTCGCTGGCGATCGCGAGGAAGGCGCCGGGGCCGGTGGCGTGGATGGCGGTGCGCATGGCTGCCTCACGCGGCGTTGGCCGTGGCGTCGGCGCCGATCTGGTCGCCGGGGTTGCGCTGCTCGTAGGCCATGCGGATGTGGCGAAGGCCGCGCGTCTCGCCCGCCCCCAGCGCCAGCATCGAGGCGAGCTTCAGCACCTTGTCGAGGGTGCGGAGCGCGCCCGGCTTGTTGCCCACCTGCTTCAGGTACTTCACCTCGGCCGGGTCGGTGATGCTCCACGCCTGGACCATCAGGCAGATGTCCTGCGCCTGCGGCTTGGGCTGGCTCATGCGCATGCCGACGCGGCTGGCGAGCTGGGCGAAGCGGCTCTTGCCGCCGTCGATGCGGCTGTAGATCTCCTCGTTGCCGGCCACCACCACGCCGATGCCGGCACGGTCGTGCAGGGAGCGGAGCTGGTTCAGCGCGGCCGGCGCCAGGTGCTGCGCCTCGTCCACGATCAGCAGGCCGTTGGTGCCCGTCATGCGCCGCCGCAGCGCCCGCGCGAACTCGCTGTTCGAGCGTTCGGCGATCTGCATGGTCTCGACGATCTCGCGCAGCATGCCGTTCACGCTGCCGGTCGTTTCCTCCATGGTGCAGAGCCAGACGTTGGGGTGCGTCTGCTGGTAGTGGCGGAGCGCGCTGGTCTTGCCGATGCCCGCGCCGCCGACGATCACGCCGAAGTCGGCGGCCGTCTGGCACCACTCCAGGATCGACAGGATGTGGGTCGCCGTCGCCGTGGGCTGGAAGCCGGGGGAGCGCGGCAGCACGGCGGCCGTCTGCCTGCGCTCGCGCCGGGCGGCGATCCAGATCTGCACCTCTCCCGCGACCTTGTCGTTGTTCCCGGCGTAGGTGCCGTTCAGGAAGGCGCTGAAGGTGGAGTAGGCCACGCCGGCGTCCTTCGCGGCGGCGGCGATCGACGGAAACTCGGCCTCGGCGATCTGCCGCGCCTCGGCGCGGATGCGGTCGAGATCCGTTTCGGCGAAGCTGGTGTCCTGTCTGGTGTCCATGGTACGGTCGCTTCCCTTCATGCGTGTAGTGGTGTGCGTGGGGGTTCCGGGGGGCGGCGTTCCAGCGCCGCCCCCCGGTCGTTCGGGGTCAGTCGTTCGACGAGACGAGACGCAGCGCCCGCATGCCGCGGGTGAAGTTCGTCAGCGTTTCCTGCTGCGTGTCCGTCCGGGCCTCGGCCGCCGGGGCGGCGGCCACCGCCAGGTTGCCGAAGAGGGGGCGCACCACCTTGGCCTCCGGCAGCGGCGCCGCCTCGGGCTGCGGCATGAGGGCGGCGACCTTGTCGATGCCCAAGGTCCGCTCGGCCTCGGCCATGGTGCGACCGGCCTTCCTCCAGGCGCCAACCGCGCGGGCGTGCCGCTTCGACGCCTCGGCGTCGGCGAAGCCGGTGTCGCCGATGCACTCGGCCGTGCAGACGAAGGAGCCGTCCAGGCGGTAGACGTGCACGGGCTGGTGCAGCCGGTCCGGATCGAAGCGCAGCACGACCTTCTTGCCGATCAGCCCCACCAGCCGCTCGTGCCAGTAGCGGTTCTCGTGCAGCCACACCGATCCGTCCGGCTGCCGGCAGGTGACGCCCTCGGCCGCCAGCAGCCACAGCCGGCGCTGTTCATCCGCCAGCCCCTTGGCCGTGCGGATCGGGCTCTTGGCGTAGCTCTCGGCGAAGACCTCGGCGCGGCTCCGGCCCTTGCCGGCGCTGTTCAACGCGGGATCGTGGTTGAAGCGGTGGATCTCCCGCTCCACCACCTTCACCAGCTCGGCCAGCTCGATGGCGCGCTCGCCGTAGTTGGAGGGCTTGTTCTCCGGGCTGTTGCCGGTGTAGGCGCCGGCGCACTCCGGCGCCTTGGAGATGTAGCGCGACAGGGTACCGAAAGCGCGTTCGATGGGCTTGGCTTGGCCGTGGCGCGGCTTGGTGAAGTGGATCTCGGAACCGACCAGGCCGAACAGGCCGACCGGATCGTCCTCCTTGATCTTGAAGCGGTACCGGCCGGCGCTGCCGCCGGTGTTCTCCTTGGCCGCCGCCGCCATGGTGTTGTCCGACCACACATGGTCGGGGATGCCCCAGGTCTCGATCACGTCGCCGAAGGCGAGGCGGAAGGCGTAGGCCGTCTCGGCCTGATCCAGGCGCCAGCTCACGATCATGCCGGAGTAGATGTCCTGGAAGCCCAGCAGGAACGTCCTGGACGGCTTCTTCTGGCCCGGCCAGAGGGAGAACACGTCGATCTTGTGGCCGTCGTAGTTGACCGCCTCCAGCGCGTGGAACACCGACTTGTCGCGGCGCTGGGCCGGGTAGAGGCGTTCCAGCGCGTCGGCGCCCTGGCGGTACAGCACGAGGGTGCGCGGGTCGACGTCCTGCTCGACGCGGCGCTGGAACGTCTTGCACGACGGCAGCCGCCAGCCCTCGGCCTTGGCCACGTCCTTCAGCCGGTTGTAGCATTCGGCGTAGGAGGGCTGTTCCTCGCGCAGGTAGTCGCCCTTGAAGATCTCCCAGGCGCCCTCCGGCATGGTCTCGGCCGAGCGTTGGCGGCCGGCGCGGTGGTCCAGCAGGTAGGGCAGCCAGTCGGCCCGGGCGATGCCGGCGACGCGCTCGTACCAGCCGAAGATGGTGCTGCGGCCAACGCCGTTCTGGCGGCCGACCATGGCGGCGGCGTCGTCCTTCCCCATGCCGCCGCGCACGGCCTCCTCGATCTGCAGGAGAATGGCGAGCTTGGCCTTGGCCGCGCTCTTCTTCTTGTCCGGCTGGCGCTCGTAGAAGGCCCATGCCTCGTCACGGGCGATGGCCTGTTTGCGCTCCCGGCGATCCGCCGTGGGGTCCTCGGGCGCCGGCTGGTGCTGGGCCTGATGGGACACCTGGAGGCGGGCGGGCAGCAGGCGGTAATGGTAAGCGTACCCGCCGCCCTCGGCCGGCCGCCACACCCCATCGGGGTTGGAGCGGGACCAGCGGCGCTTCGGGGCGCGCCACTCCCAGCGGCGGACGTTGGCGTTGAACGCCTGCGGCGAGATGTCGAGAAGGCGCGCCATGTCGGCGGCCGGCAGCCATTCCCAATCGGCCGTCATGCTCCCCTCCATTTCCGGCGGGCCATGGTCTTGCGGCGGTCCAGCGCCTCGATCTGCTCGGCGCACATCGCCTCCTCGACCGCGCCCAGGTAGCGCTCCTCGATGACGGCCAGGCCGAAGGGCTCGGCCAGCAGGGACAGCAGGCGGAAGTCGCGGGTGGCGTGGATGAAGGCGAGGAAGCGGACGACGTTGATGGTGTAGGTTTCGCGCGCCTCGCTCATGTACTGGTCGAGCACGGCCTTGGAGACGTCCTCGCCCAGGTACGCGGCCATCTCCGCCGCGATCTGCTCGCGGGGCTTGTCGCACTCCTGCTCGGCCATGTGCATGGCGCGCAGGAAGCTGCTGCGCAGGCTGGCCGCGCGGACCTGATCCGGCTCCTTGTAGCGGACGGCCGGCGGTTCGGGCGGCTGCCACGCCAGGAGGTCGAGGGTGCGGTTGTCGCGTGGGCGGGCCATGGGCTCAGCCCTCCGCCCGGCTCTTGGGTTGGGGCCGGCCGGGCAACGGCCGCTCGATGCGAATGCCCGCCGTGGCCATCAGCCGCTCCACCGTCGTCGAGGTGTTCGTGCGCGCGTTGTCGAGGCGCACCACCGGGGTGCTCTCGTTCTGGTGCGCCATGATCAGTCTCCCGCTCCGGTGGTGGCGGTTCTGGCGCGGATCACCTCTTCCAGGTCGATCTGCTCGGCCCCGTCATTGGCGACGGGTGCCGGACGGCGCCGGCTCCCTCTGTCCTCGATCTCCGCCAGCAGCTCGCGCAGCTCGTCCAGACGCCCCTCGGCCTGCAGCTCCGCCAGCCAAGCGCGGCGGCCCTGCCGGCCGGCGCGATCCCATGCCTTGCGCAGGGCCGCCACCTTCTTCTCGCGATCGTCGCTGACCGGTTCCGCGGCGCCGTCGACGACGCGCAGGGCCGCCTGGACGGTGTTGACGGGGCTGTCGTCGGCCAGCAGGGCGTCGATCACGGCCAGACGCTTGGCTGGTTCCACCTTGGCGAGCGCCAGCAGCTCGGACTGCTTGCGCGCGATCCACGTGCCGGCGATGCGGGCGCGCACCTCCGGCGCCAGCCGGCTGGCGATCATGACGGCGCGCTGGATGGTGCGCTCGTCCAACCCGCAGCGTTCGGCGGTGTCGCGAGCAAACGACATGATGTCGGTTGCTGCTCCCTGACGGGCCTTGCCGCCCGCGACGCCGGCCTTCGTCTCCGGGTGCAGCTTCTCGTACAGCGCCTTGCGCTCGGCCAGGAACACGGCGCGGTCGAGCGGGTTGAGGTCGTGACGGACGAGGTTCTCGTCGATTTCGGCCAAACGGGCCGCGTCATCGCTGCCGCTGTACGCCCGCACCTCGATGTGGGTCCAGCCGAGGATCTGGGCGGCCCGATACCGGTGTCCACCGGCGATCAGCCGATAGCCTGCGGCCACCACCAGCACCTCGATCCGCTGCCGCATCCGCCCGCTTTCGCGAATGTTCTCGGCGAGCAGCATCGCGTGGCCCTCGTCGATCGCCCGCAGGCGCTCGCCCACGTCGATGTCCGCGAGGGGGATCGTCCGGTCACCCAGATCCTTCAAGGCCGGCGCTGGTGGCTTGACGTTCGGCACGTTCATGCTCTCGCTTCCTTTTGACGGTGACCACCCGCCGCGCCGGACCTATAGTTTTCCATGGGTTGAGGACGCTTCCGGGTCCCGTCGCGATGGTAGCGGCTGGGCCACAGCATGACGGGTGCCACTCCCAGCAGGGCGGCGATCACCGCCTCGCCCTGGGGGTGCGGACGCCGAAGGGCCGCGGAACAGGTGCCGACCGGCAGGCCATGCTCGGCGTCGAGTTGGGCAAGCGACTTGCCGATGCGCTTTTCCAGCTCGGCCTTGATGTCGGCCTTGTGCCATGTGCGCTTTCGCGCCATACGGAAAGGTCCTCTTCGGTCCCGCTGCCGGCCCCGCCAGGCCGGCTTTTCACGGGGGGTGGGTTGCTATGTATGGAAAAACGATAAGCCTGTTTCAGCGTAAAAGCAACTGGCTGAAACAGCGAATTGGCTGTTTCAGCGAGAGCGGCAGGCATGACAAGCACCGGCAGGCGAGATTTTTCAGCGAAATCAGCGTTTTAGCCGGTCTCGGGAAACGCAATTTCGCTGTTTCTGGTTTTGGTTTCAGCCATGCCTAGAAAGGCGAAACCAGCGACGCCCTTTGCCGAGCGCCTGATGGCGGTTCGGGAGGATCTCGGCCTCAAGCGGGACGAGTTGGCTGAGAGGCTGGCGTGGAAGGCCAGCACGCTGGCCAATTACGAGCAGGGACGGACGTTCCCGCCACCCGAGTTCCTGGAGCGGTTGCGGGAACTCGGCGTCTCCCTCGACTGGATCATCACCGGCAACGGCCACATGCTGCTGGTCCAGGCGAAGAGCACGCGGGACGCCCCGGACAGCCCGCCTGCGCGGCCTGCTATGGCCGACGAAGATCTGCTCGACGTGCCGGCTTTTCTGCGCCGCCAGACGGAACCAGAACCCCAGCAAGCCCCGGCCCAGACCGCCGCGATGGACGAAGACCTGCACGGCCGCGTGGTGGAGGGGATCTCCACGGTGTATAAGGAAGAGGGCGCCGGCCTGCCGCTCCGACATCTCGGCCAGCTGGCGGCGCGCATCCACAACGAGCTGATGGCGGCCTACGAGGATCCGTACGAGCGCTCGATCGGATTGAAGCTCGCCCTGGAGCAATTGCGTCGGGAGCTGCGCTCGACCAACACGGGGTCAACTTCTAGCAAACGCTTGGCTTAAGGGTGGTACGAAGCGCCCCAGTTGGAAAAGAGCATATGTCCTCGGGGCAGGTCAATCCATACGTGTGTAATTTGCCACCCGCAGCCACCGTAAGAGGAAGGGCGGCGAGCGCTAAGAGACAGCCGCCGCCCTCTGAGAGAGCTTTGAGAAGCCGTCCGGAGCAGGCTGACGCCACTCCAACGTCAACCGTCCCACCGCTGACCGCCGCCGCCCACTCCAACTTCAAAGGCGCTGCCGACGGTGGGACCCAACCCCAGGCAACCCCTTGTGTCCCACCAGATCCCGGCAAATCCCGTCAGGTCCCGGGTCACTCCAGGGATCAACGTCCGTCAACAAGGGTGGCCGAGCGAAGCGGTGGCCGGGTGGGGGCAAGTCACGCTCCGCCGGCTTCACCCTCCTTGAAATGCTGGCCTCCCTCACCCTGGTGGGCCTTCTCTTCGCCACGCTGGCCGGCGGCGTCCGCTTCGCCGGGCGCGTGCACGACCGCGGCCAGCAGCAGATCACGGAAACCTCCGGCTTCACGTTGGCCGGCGACCTGCTGCGCCGGCAGGTCGGGCGCGCCTTCCCGCTGGTCGCCGGCTACGGCCCCGCCGCGCGCTTCGTCTTCACCGGGGAGCGGCAGCGCCTCGCCTTCCCCATCCTCGGCCGCCCCGGCCGGGAGCGGGGCGAACTCCGCCTCGCCGCCTTCACCGTCGAGCAACACGCGGGCGGCAGCCGCCTGATCTACCGCGAGCACCGCCTCGCCACCGTCCCCGGCCTCGACGTGGTCGAGCCGGCCGAGCACACCGCCGTCCTGCTGGACGGTCCCTGGCGCCTCGCCTTCGCCTACCACGGCACCGCCCCGCAGGCACCCTCGTGGCAGGAGCGCTGGACGGCGCCGCGCGACCTGCCGTCGCTGGTGCGGCTGACGGCGCACGACGCCGCCGGCCGCCCGGCGTGGCCGGAGCTGGTGGCGCGCGCCCGCATCGACGGCGACCGCGGCTGCCTGTCCGGCCCCGCCCTGCCCTGCCGGGGGAGCGGCTCATGAGCGGCCCCCGCGACGAACGCGGCTTCGCGCTGCTGGTGGTGCTGTGGTTCGTCACGGCGCTGGCCGCGCTGGCCGTCGCCTTCACGGCGTCGAGCCGGCTGGAGGTGCGCCGCGTCGCCAACGTGGCCGACGCCGCGCAGGCGCGCGCGCTGCTGGACGCCGGCATCGCCCTCGCCGTCGCCGGCCTGCACGACCCGGAACCGGCGCGCCGCACCCCGCTGGACGGCCGGGCGCGCGAGCGCGCGGTGGCCGGCGCCCGCGTCGCCTACAAGGCGTTCGACGAATCCGGCCGCCTGAACCTGAACCGCGCCCCGCCCGACCGCCTCGCCCGGCTGTTCGAGGCGGCCGGCGCCACCCCCGGCGAGGCTGCGGACCTGACGGCGGCGGTGCTGGCCGTGCGCGGCGACGCCCGGCGCGAGGCCGGGCGCCCCTTCCTGTCGGTGGAGGAACTGGCCCACCTCCCGGGCCTGGAGCCCGACCTTTACAGCCGTGTCGCCCCGGCGCTGAGCGTCGACGCCGACGCCGAACGCCTGAACGGCCCCGCTGCGTCCCCCATCGCCCTGTCCGCCATGCCGAACCTGTCGCCGCAAGACCGCGACACGGTGCTGGAACTGCGCCGCAACCCCACCCGCCCCGCCGACCCCGGCCTCGCCGCACGTTTGGCTGCGGCGGGCATCGACTGGACCGCCAAGCCGCCGCCCGTGCGCCGGCTGACCATCCGCGTGCGCGTCGAGACCCCGGCCGGCGCGGTGGCGAGCGCCGAGGCCGCGCTCTTCGCCCTCGACCCGCCCGCCGCCGTCCCCTTCCGGATCGTCGAATGGCGCGAACCCGCCGAGTTCTGACATGATGGCCCCGACATGATGGACGCCTCGCCCGCCCGCGCCCTGCTGAACCGCCTCGCCACGTGGTGGCTGGCCGAGGCAGCGACGTGGCTGCCCCCTTCCTGGCGGCGCGGCGCCGCGCTTGCGGTCGCGCGCTGGGACGGCACGCGGATCGTCCTGCCCGGCCGCACGCCGCGGCGCGGGCAGTCCGTGACCCTGCGCCTCGGCGCCCAGGCCCGCGCGCTGACCCGCCGCGTCACCCTTCCCGAGGCGGCATCCGGCCACCTGCGCGCCGTGGCCGCCCACCAGCTCGACCGCTGGACGCCGTGGCCGGCGGAGCAGGCCTGGTTCGCCGTCCGCCCCCTCGGCCCCGCCGCCGGCGAGCCGGGGATGCTCGCCGTCGAGGTCACGGCGCTGCCGCGTGCCGCCGCAGCCCCGGCGCTCGACGCGCTGGCCGCGCTCGGCCTGCGTCCGGCGGCGGTGGAGCTGGACGACGGCACGCGGCTGCCGGCGGCCGATGACGGCGGCGACGACGACGCCCGCGCCCGGCGCCTGCGCCGAGCGGTGCTGGCCTTGCCGTTCCTCGCCGCCGCGGCGCTGGTCGGCCGCGAATGGCTGGATCTCAAGCGCGTGGAGGCGGAGGTGGAGGAACTGCGCGTCCCCGCCGGCGCCGTCCGCCGCCTTGCCGACGCCGTGGCGATGCGCGAGACGACCCTGGCCTTCGCCGATGCCCGCAAGGAACAATGGCCCTCGGCCACCGTGGTGCTGGAGGTGTTGAGTCGCCTGCTGCCCGACGACACGTCGCTGACCGAGTTCCACCTGGACGAGGGTGCGGTGCTGCTGCTCGGCCGCTCGTCCGATGCCGCGCGGCTGCCGGGCCTGCTCGCCGCTTCGCCCCACTTCACCGAGGTGCGCGCCTCGGCCGCCATGGTCCGTTCGCCGGACGGCACCGACCAGTTCCAGCTCTCCGCCCGCGTGGTGCCGCATGCGGCGCCCTGACCTGTCCACCACCCTGACGCCCGGCACCCCGGCGTCGCGATTGGCGGCGCTGCTGGTGCTGGCCGCCGGCCTGGCGGTGGCGGCCGGCGCCCTGGTGTTGCCGACGCTCACCCTGCTCGACACCCTGTCGGCCGAGCGCCAGCGCGCCGAAGCGCGCCTGGAGGCCAGCCGGCGCCTGCTGGAGCGCCGCCCGGCCCTGCAGCAGGCGCTGGAAACGCGCGGCTCCGCCCCCTCGCCCGACTTCCTGCGCGGCGACACGCCGGCCCTGGCCGGCGCCGCGCTGCAAGCCCTTGTGGGCGAACTGGCCAGGGCGCACGGCGTCCGGCTGGACAGCACGCAGGTGCTCGACGATCGCGACGAGGACGGTTTCCGCCGCATCGCCGTCGGCGTGCGGCTGGGCGCCGACGTGGCGGCCCTGCGCACCTTGTTCCACGCCATCGAGACCGGCCGCCCGCGCCTGCTGCTGGACGCCGTGACGGTGCGCGCCGCCGGCAGTGGTGCGGCACCGCTGGAGGTGAGGTTTACCGTATACGGCTATCAGGAGGAAATGGAGTGATGCGGCGCCTCCTTCTCCCCTTCCTCCTCGTCCCGATCCCCGCCCACGCCTTCGAACTTCCCCCGCTCGGCGCTTTCACGGCCACCGTGGAGCGCCCCCTCTTCACCCCCGGCCGGCGGCCGCCGCCACCAGCGGTCACCGCGCCCGTCGGCGCCTTCGACGCCAACGGGCTGCCGGTCGCCGACCCGCCGCCCGCGCCACCGCGCCGCCTGCGCCTCGTCGGCGTGGCGTCGGATACCCAGGGCCGGGCCGTGGCGGTCCTGCGCGCCGACGGCGGCGGGGGCGACGTCCGCGTCTTGGCCGGCGGCCGGGTCGAGGGATGGCTGGTGCAGCAGGTGGGCGACGGCGGCATGGTGCTGGCCGCCGGCACCCGCCGGGTCGCCGTGCCGCTCGCCGGAGCCGTGCCGCCGACCGACTGACTGTCCACCAAGCTGACGGTCGTGTCGGAAACCCGGACGCTTCCCGGCGCGGGAAACGGCGCTTCGTGAAGCCACGCCCCGCTGGATCCCCAAATGGTCCTATCCGCCTTGAGTGGCATCGCCGTTGCATGTTCAACTGAAAGAAAAGACACGCGAACTTCAACGACAAGGCAAACGCCATTTCCAGGAAGGGTGACGGAATGCTCCACGTGCGTATCGGATTGAGTGCTTTCGCCTTCAGCCTCATGGCCACCACGGCCCTGGCGCAGACGGCGCTGCCGTCCTTCATCGTCCCCGGCACGGTGACGGTGCAGACCTACGACGGCGTCACCGACGACCTTCTGACCGGCGGCCTCGGCACCACCGGCATCGGCACGGCCACGCCGCCCGCCGTCGCCGACCCGGCCAACCCGACGGTGGCGGAACTGCGCCGCCGCGCCATCCACAACGCCTACCGCGGGCTGGTCGACACATCCGCGGGCGGCGGCTGGCGCGTGCTGTACGGCCCGAACCTCGACGCCACCTACACCGACACCGGGCGCGAGGGGCTGGTCGCCGGGCGCGAGTACCTGGCGCTGAGCGACGACGGGACCGGGTCGAGCTTCCAGACCGTCATGGTGCAGATCCCCACCAACTTCGACACCGCCCGGCCCTGCCTGGTGACCGGCCCGTCGTCGGGCTCGCGCAACGTCTACGGCGCCATCGGCACGACGGCGGAGTGGGCGTTCCGCAACGGCTGCGCCATCGCCTACACCGACAAGGGCACCGGCAACGCCTACCACGACCTGACGCGCGACACGGTCTACAACCGCTTCGGCCAGCCCGTCAGCCGCACCGCGGCCGGCGCCGACACCAACTTCGCCGCGCAGGGCACGCACAACCTGACCGGCTACAGCCACGCCAACCCCAACCGGCTGGCCTACAAGCAGGCGCACGCCGGGCGCAACGTGCAGGCCAACTGGGGCCTCTACACCCTCCAGGCCATCGAGTTCGGCTTTTATGCGCTGAACGACTTCCTGGGCAACGGCGCCGCCCGATTCACCCCGGCCAACACCACGGTGATCTCGGCCGGCGTGTCGAACGGCGGTGGTGCGGCCTTCGCCGCGGCCGAGCAGGACACCGCCGGCCTGATCGACGGCGTGGTCGGCGGCGAGCCGAACGTCATTCCGGCCTCCACGCCCATGACCGTCAGCTATGGCGGGCAGGCGCAGGTCGCTGGCAAGCACTTCCTGGACTACTACACGCTGGCGGCGATCTACGCGCCGTGCGCCGCGCTGTCCTCCTCCCTGGCCGGCACGCCGGTGCAGACGCTGGAGTCCTCGGGCGTCCCCGCCGGCGTCACCGCGCGCGCCAACCGCTGCGCCTCGCTGAAGGACACCGGGCTCCTGGCCAGCGCCACGCTGGCCGAGCAGGCCAACGAGTCGCTCCAGAAGCTGCGCTCCTACGGCTTCATCGCCGAGGGCGACTACCTGATCCCGTTCATGGAGTGGGCGAACGCCTATCGTCAGATCATCGACACCTACCCGGCCGGCATGGCCCGCGCCCGTGTCGACGACAACCTGTGCGGCGTCAGCTTCGCCGCCACCGACACGGCGGGCCGCCCGACGCAGCTTCCCGCCGCCACGGCGGCGCTGCTGTTCGCCGCCGGCAACATCATCCCGCCGGCCGGCGGCATCAACGCCATCGCCGACAACGCGTCGAACGGCCCGATCATCGAGCAGGCGGCGGTGTCCCGCCTGACCGGACGGCAGGACCTGAACATCGACAGCGCCTATTGCCACCGCATGCTGGTGACCGACGCGCCGGTCGACGGCTACCGCCGCACCTTCTCCGACGCCATCTGGGCCCGCCGCGTCGCCCAGGGCATGGCGGAGACGACCTTCACCGGCAACCTGCGCGGCAAGCCGGCGCTGATCGTCCAAGGCCGCAGCGACTCCGTGCTGCCGCCGAACCACCACGGCCGCGCCTACCTCGGCCTCAACAAGGCGGTCGAGGGGGCGGCCAGCAAGCTCAGCTACGTCGAGGTGACGAACGGCCAGCACTTCGACGCGCTGATCCCGACGCTGGCGAACGCCAACCGCGAGGTCGTCTTCGTCCCGCTGCACTACTACTTCGAGCGCGCGCTGGACGCCATGCTGGCGCACCTGCGCAGCGGCGCGCCGCTGCCGGCCAGCCAGGTGGTCCGTGCCACCCCGCGCGGCACCGCCGCCATCACCGCCGCCAATCGCGCCACCCTGATGCCGGAGTTCGCCGCGACACCCGCCGCCACGGACGCCATCGCGGTCGCCAACAACACCGTCAGCATCCCGCGCTGACGCAACCATCACACCCGTGACCTCATCGGGGCCGGAGCCGGGGGAAACCCCGCTCCGGCCTTTTTTGTCACAACGGAAATTCCGACCAATGGGGGAGGTTTGGCCGGGCTTTTCCGACCAAAGGGGGACTGTCCGCCTATTCCGTCCGGCTGATAATTTACACAAAAATGACCAGCATGCCGACGCCGGACCGCTCCGGCGCGCCGGAGGACGTTCCCATGATCGCGGCAGAGGAAGAGGTACTGCGGGCCAACGCCTATGCGTTGCTGGCCGCGCTGCTGACGGCCCCGCCATCGGCCGACCTGCTGCAGGCACTCGCCGTCCTCGACGGCGGCGTGGATGCGGAGGAGGGGCCGATGGGCGCCGCCTTCGCCACCCTGGCCACGGCGGCGCGCGCCGCCGACCCGGCCGACGCGGCCGACGAGTACGGCGCGCTGTTCATCGGCGTGGGCGGGGGCGAGCTGTCGCCCTACGGCTCCTACTACAAGACCGGTTTCCTCAACGAAAAGCCGCTGGCCGAGCTGCGCGCCGACATGGCGCGCCTGGGCATCGCGCGGGCCGACGATGTGCGCGAGCCGGAAGACCACATCGCCGCACTGTGCGAGATGATGGCCGGCCTGATCACCGGCGCCTTCGACGCCGAAGCCTCATTGGACGAGCAGCACGCCTTCTTCGAGCGCCACGTCGCCGGCTGGGCGGAGCGCTTCTTCACCGATCTCGAAGCGGCCCAATCGGCGCGCTTCTACCGCGCCGTCGGCGCGCTGGGCCGAACCTTCTTCGCGGTCGAGCGCCAGGCGTTCGACCTGGCGGCGTAAGCACATAAACGGGTGGACACGGGGGTACCGATCATGACGGACAGCAACGACAAGACCTCGCTCAAACGGCGCGACCTGTTCCGCGGCCTCGGCGCCGGTGCCATCGGCGCCGCCGCAGCCGTCGCCGTGCAGGGCGCCGCCCCGGCCGAGGCCGCGCAGCCCAACCCGAACGGCCCCACCGCCGCCCGCTACCGCGAGACCGAGCACGTCCGCAAGGCCTACGCGCTCGCCGCCTTCTGAGGAGCCCCGACATGCGCATCACCAAGAAATCCACGGGCACGGCCGGCGGTTCCAAGCTGTCGAAGGCGCTGTCCACCCTCACCGGTTCGGCCATCGACCGCCGCGCCTTCCTGCGCCGGTCCGGCCTCGCCGCTGGTGGTGCGGCCGCCGTGGCCGGCCTGCCGTTCGGCATGGTCAAGAAGGCCGACGCCGCCACGACCGCCGTCGGCGGCGCCCCGGTCAGGCAGGTCAAGACCGTCTGCACCCACTGCTCGGTCGGCTGCACCGTCGTCGCCGAGGTGCAGAACGGCGTGTGGATCGGCCAGGAGCCGGGCTTCGACAGCCCGCTGAACCTCGGCGCCCACTGCGCCAAGGGGGCCGCGGTGCGCGAGCACGCGCACGGTGACCGCCGCCTGCGCTATCCGATGAAGCTGGTCGACGGCAAGTACCAGCGCATCTCCTGGGATCAGGCCATCGCCGAAGTCGGCGACACGCTGCTGAAGATCCGCGAGACGTCGGGGCCGGATTCGGTGTTCTGGCTCGGCTCCGCCAAGTTCTCGAACGAACAGTCGTACCTCATCCGCAAGTTCGCGGCGTTCTGGGGCACCAACAACATCGACCATCAGGCGCGCATCTGCCACTCCACCACGGTCGCCGGCGTGGCGAACGTGTGGGGCTACGGCACCATGACGAACTCGTACAACGACATCCAGAAGTCGCGCGCGATGTTCTTCATCGGCTCCAACGCCGCCGAGGCGCATCCCGTCGCCATGCTGCACGTGCTGAAGGCGAAGGAGCAGAACAACGCGCCGCTGATCGTGGCGGACCCGCGCTTCACCCGCACGGCGGCCAAGGCGGACGAGTACATCCGCTTCCGCCCGGGCACCGACGTGCCGCTCATCTGGGGCATCCTCTGGCACGTCTTCGAGAACGGCTGGGAGGACAAGGACTACATCGCCAAGCGCGTCTACGGCATGGACGACATCCGCGCCGAGGTGAAGAAGTGGACGCCCGA